>JAGHDA010000261.1 GCA_021160185.1 Verrucomicrobiota bacterium | reverse complement strand
TTCTTCCTGAGCGTGCCGCCTTTCCTCGACGCGGGCCGGCATTTCAGCTTCGGTTCTGCGATAGATGAGCATGGCCCGCCGCGCGCCGAGCCGAGCCGCCGTCCGCACTGCGTCCATCGCCGTGTTGCCGCCGCCGAACACGGCCGCGTCCTTGCCGCGGCAGTTGTAGATCGGCTCGTCGTATTCAGGAAACCGATGCGCGCCCATCAGATTGACCCGGGTAAGGAATTCGTTGGCCGAGTAGACGGCGGGCAGATCCTCTCCCGGCACGCCGAGGAACTTGGGCAGCCCCGCGCCGGTGGCAATGAAGACCGCGTGGTAGCCCTCCGGTCCCAGGAGCTCGTCCACGCTCAGCGTCCGCCCGATCACGGTGTCCACTTCGAAGCGGACGCCCAGCCGCCGGAGAGCGTCCACCTCGGCCCGCACGATGCGCTTGGGGAGCCGGAACTCGGGAATTCCGTACATCAAGACGCCGCCCGGCTCGTGGAGGGCCTCGAAGACCGTGACCTCGCATCCTGAGCGAATCAGGTCCCCCGCCGCGGCCAGGCCGGCCGGGCCGCTTCCGACAATGGCCACGCGCCATTCGCCCCGCGAAGGGGGCGCCGGAGGCGTAGGAGGACGGTGTTTCATTTCGTAATCAGCGACGAACCGCTCCAGATAGCCGATTCCCACCGGCTCGAACCGTTTGCCGAGGACGCACTTACGTTCGCACTGTTGTTCCTGGGGGCACACCCGTCCCGTGACCGCCGGCAGTGAGTTGTCTTCGCGGATCTTCGCCGCCGCCCCCAGGAAATCCCCTGCGGCCACGAGAGCGATGAACTCTTTGACCTTCACCCCCACCGGGCACCCGTCCACGCATTTGGGCCGACCGCACTGGAGACATCGGGCCGCTTCGCGCCGGGCCGCCTCCTCCGAATAGCCCAGATTCACCTCGTCGAAGTTCGCCCGCCGTTTTTCGGAGGGCTGTTCGGGCATGGGTTGCCGACGCTTTCGATCAGGGGCTTGAGGCCGTTGGGATTGTTCCATTTCTCTGCTTCGCTCGGGTTGAAGGCTAGGAGACTTCTTCTGCGGGCCTGTGGCGCCGGACCAGTTCAAGGTCGGCTTGCGGGTTTGCGAGAACCCGCCGCAAGGCCGCCTGTTCCTGTTCGCGATAGAGGCGGTTGCGGCTGGCAAGCGCCTTGAAATCGACTTCGTGGGCGTCGAATTCGGGTCCGTCCACGCATCCGAACCGCATCCGGCCGCCGACCATGACCCGGCAGCCGCCGCACATGCCTGTGCCGTCCACCATGATCGGGTTGAGGCTCACGACCGTTTTGATGCGATGGGGGCGGGTCAGCTCCGCCACGGCGGCCATCATGGGAATCGGACCGATCGCCAGAATGTAATCGATTCGCCGGCCGCCCTCGATCAGCTCCCGGAGCGCGTCGGTCACAAGCCCTTTTCGTCCGTAGGAGCCGTCGTCGGTCGCTGCCAGCAATTCGTCGCTGATCGCGCCCAACTCTTTTTCCAGGATCACCAGCTCCTTCGTCCGCGCGCCGAGGATGGAGATGACGCGGTTGCCGGCCTCCTTGAGCGCTTTCGCCGTCGGATACGCAATAGCCGCGCCCACGCCGCCGCCGATCACTACGACCGCCCCGTATTGCCGGATTTCGGAGGGGCGGCCCAGCGGCCCGGCCACGTCCAGCAACGCGTCGCCCGGGCCGAGCATGTTCATCAGCTTGGTGGTCTTGCCGATTCCCTGGACGATCAGTGTGATCACGCCTTCCTCGGGGTCCGCGCCGGCGATGGTCAGCGGCGCCCGCTCGCCTCTTTCATGGACGCGCACGATGACGAATTGACCGGGGCGTTGTTTGCGCGCGACGCGGGGGGCGCGGATTCGAAAGCGCTTGATGTCAGGGGCCAACTCTTCGGATTCGATAATTGGATACATTGCCGTTCCTAATGCTCTGCAACCCAAGGGACCCTTTCCCGTGTTGTCTGGCGAATCTCTTCTCTCCCGGGGAATACTTGGAGGCGCAAGGCTTCTTGTCAAACTTTCCCCGTCTTCCCGCCGCCGGCGCTCCGCCGTTTCCAGGCCAGGAACTCGAGCAGGGCGGCTCGGATCGAGGCGGAGCTGCGCCGCCCTGTGAGGGCGTCCAGCATCCGGAAGTCGCATCGGCCGCCGGATGTTCGGAAGTAACAGACCCAGTGAGGGTAGGCGACCCATGAGACGATTTCCAGCGCGGGCATCGTCGGCGCGCGCCGGAGGGCGCGGCCTGTCGAGAGGGCAAACCAGCGTTCCCGGGCCAGTTCCAGGACGCGTTCTCGGCTCAGGGGAAACCGGAAGTCCGGGTCCGGCGCGGCGGCGGCTTGCAGAGGGGCGTCCATTCGGAAAATCTCGACCGTTTCGGCAAAGCCGCGCACCAGGAGGCCGGCGCGCCCGTTTTTGCCTTCGGCCGGCGCGTCGAGGCGCTCCACCAGGGCGCAAGGGAGCCGAACCAGCTCCATCCGGGCCGGCGCGCCGCGCTCTGTCCGATCCCCCTGCGCCGGTTTGGCCCCAAGGCGGCGCAAGCCGGCGAGGATTCCGGGCCGCGGCCGGAGCCGCGCCGCGGCTTCCTCCTCGGACACGAGCGGCTCGGGTTGAAGGAGCGGGATCGCCATCGCCGCGTCAGCTTCTTTTGCGGAGGCGGGAAGCCAGGAACCCTACTCCCGCGCCGATGCCGATGAGGACCAGGCCCGAGGCCACGCTTACAATCCGTCCCGGCAATTCGCTTTCCCAAAAGACGCCGATGGAAACCAGGACGCCGAACGCCGCGAAGAACCAGCCCATCATGCGCAGCATGCCCGCGTCGCGCCGGGCGGTTTCGGCCGTCTTTTCCGCAGCGGCCGCCGCCTGGGCCGCGCCGGCGCGGGGCGGCGGCTTTTGAGGCGAAGGCGATGGAGTGGAGGCGTTCATCGTCCGGAGGGTTCAGAGCAGGAGATAGAGCAACAGGTAAGGCAGCAGGATCAAGGGCAGCCAGAGCCGCAGATCGCGCCATCGGGCCTGGGAAGGCGCGCCGCGGAAAACGGCCTCCCGCTTCAGGAACGCCGCCCACAGCCCTCCGATCGCCAGGTAGGCGCAAACCGCCAGCCGCCAGCTCCAAGGCGGCAGCCCGTTCAGAAACGCGTGGATCGGATCCATCCACGGCTTGAGCAGAGGAAGCGCCGCGCTGTCGACCAGTCTTTGAAGGAGCTCTTGCATAGCGTCATTTTTCGAGTTGTTCCCGGAGCAGCGCCTGGGCTTCCGCGTCCCGCGCCACGAAGCGCCACACCAGGCCGCGGAGGCTGGATTCGGGCGGGGGCGGCGTAAGCCAGCTTACCGCCGCCACGGTTCCCAGCGAGACCAGGAAGGACCAGAAAGCCACAAAGAGAAAAGGCTCCTCGGAGGGGAAAAGTTTTTTCCCGGTCAGGTTAAGCAGTCCGGCGCAGAGCACGCCCACGAGCAGGCCGGCGAAGCCGCCGGCGTGGTTGGCCCTGGGCCATAACACGCCCAGCAGCAACACCGCCAGCGTCGGCCCTTGGAAGAGGGAGAAAAGCGTCTGAATGGCCACGTAGATGGTGGTGAAACGATCCACGAAAGGAGCCGCCGCTCCGGCGAGGACGATGAGCCCAAGCGTGAGCCCCCGGCCCAGAAAAAGGCAATGGCGGTCGCTTGGCGGGCGGCCCGCCAACGCCCCGTACGCCGGGCGGTAGGCGTCGGTGATCAGCATCGTTGTCGAGGAATTGAGGTAGGAGTCGACGCTGGACATCAGGGCCGCAAAGAACGCGGCGAAAACCAGCCCGGTCAACCCTGGCGGGAGCAGGTCCCGCACCAGCGTGGGCACTGCGCTGTCGGGATCTTTCAGGTGGGGGTAGAGGGCGGCGGCGGCCAGCCCGGGTCCCATGATGAGCACGGGAATGAACAGCTTGAAAAGGGCGGCGAGCAGAACCGATGCCTTGGCGTCCCATTCGCTCCGTGCGCCGAACACTCTCTGGATCACCGCCTGGTTGCTCGAGAAATAGGCCGTGGAAAGCACCACGCCCAGGCCGAAGAGAATCCCGGACCACGGATAGGGCGTGGGCGCGTCGTTCGGAAGCAACAGGCGGAAGTAGTTGGCGTATTCGGGCCCGCGCGAGGAGATTGTGTGGACCAGGGCGCTCACGCTCCCGACTTTCCAGAGACTGAGCCCGAGCAAGGCCCCCGCGCCGACAAACATGATCACCATCTGGATCACATCGGTCATGACCACCGCGGTCAGCCCCCCGGCGAAAGTGTACACGCCCACCACGGCCACCGTGAGCCAGATCGCCGTCTGCCGCGGCCAACCCAGCACCGTGCCCAGAAACACCGCCGAGGTCCACAACATCACCGCCAGCATGGAAAGCATGAAGCCGGTCCAAATAATCGTCTGAAATCCCCGCACGCCGCGGCCGTAGCGGCGGCCGAGGAATTCGGGCAGGGTGTAGACCCCCGATCGCCAGTAAAAGGGCACAAAGACAAAGGCCACGAACACCAGGGCCGGCATGGATCCGAGCCAATCGAAGTTCGCCTGAGCCAATCCGAAGCGATAGGCCGCCCCCGCTCCGGAAACCATGTCGATCGCCCCGATGTCGCTTACCACGATCGACATCCCGATGGCCCAAAAAGGGAGCGATTTGCCCGCCAGGAGAAAGTCGCCGGAGGATTTAACGTAGCGGCTGAAGTAAGCGCCCAAGGCCAGCGTCGCGCCGAGGTAGAAAAAGATGACCAAGGCATCAAGAAAAATCAAGTTGGAGCCCGTCGTCTCCATGCGCGCGCTACGGGGCGGCTTCTTATCATGCCCGCGCGATCCGCGTCAAGCCGCCGTCCGCCCAGCGCGCTTTTTAGCCCAAGCCCGATCCGTCTCGCGACCTTGGCGGCTGCGGGAGAAGCCGTTTCTTTCCGGTTACAGGTGCCGGATCCTGCCGCGGTAGCGGGCCAGAATCGGGGCGTTGGCTTCGTCCCCGGTTGTGTTGCTGCTGACGAAGACTTCAGGACGGCCGCCGCGTTCCAAGGTCTTTTCCACCGCGCCGCATACGATCATTTGCAGGAGCGTCGCTCCAACGATGGTGGAGGTGGGGCCGATCGCGGTCCCAAGCCGCTCGACCGGCACGCAGGCGTCCCCTTCCTCTCCACAGTTGTCCAGGGTCAGATCGGCCGTGTCGGGCAGCTTGAGTCCTTGCGGATGTCGGGAGGGCCAGCGCGCGCACTGTTTGCGGTTGGTGAGGGCGATCACCCGCGCGCCGCGGGCGCGGGCCAGCCTGGCCAATTCGATCGGCGCGGCGTTGCGGCCGGAGTTGGAGACGACCACGAGCAGATCCCGCGCGCCTATCGGATAGCGCGCGAGCAGCTCCGCGGCGAGGCGCGGGTCGCGTTCGCGGAGGCTGGAGTCGGCGGCGCTTTCGTGGAGCATCAGCGGCTCGCAGAGGATCGGCGCGATCCGAGCCAGTCCGCCCGCCCGGTAAAACAGTTCTTCCGCGAGCATGTGGGAGTGGCCCGTGCCGAAGAGGTAAATCCATCCCTCCTGCTCCAGGCAGTCGGCGAACCACTCGGCGGCTTGCTCGATGGCCGGCCGCTGTGTTCGCGCCATCTCCTGGAGCTGTCGCAGTGTTTTCTGGAGAAATTGGTCCGGCAGCTTCATGGCGATGGTTGAGCCAATCGTTCGATGAGCGAGGGCCGCAGCCGAACCCCCGCTTCTTCCAGCGCCCACAGGACCGCGCCGCGGGCGGCGTCCAGCCGCGGTTTCCGGAGCGGCGCGGGCCGTCCGGCGAGCTCTCCGAGACGCCGCTGGGCGGCTTGGCGCACGCGCGGGTTGTTTTCGAGGGTCGAGCCCGCCGCGTAGATCGGCGCGTCGGCTTCCGCGCCTTCCAGGAGCGGCCATGCCAGCTCGGCGAGCAGCTCGCCGGCGCGTTCCTGGATCCGGTTGAACGGAGGCCGGTCCGCCCACTCGCTTTGCGCGAGCCGTCCCGCCAGAGCCGCCACGCGCCGGGGCCCGTCTTCGACGTGGTAGATGCGGGCGGGAATGTCCCAGAGCCGGTCCGCTTCGAAGTGTTCCCGCACGGCCAGGCTGAACGGGGTGGGCGCGCCGCGACGGGCTTCCTCCCGCGCCGCCGCGGCGACGGCTTCCGCGCCGATCCAGAATGCGCTTCCCGGGTCGCCCTGGATCAACGGGCCCAGGCCGCCGGAGAGAGCGAAGCGCCCCGCCGCGTCCAGCCGGGCGGCGATTGAGCCGGTGCCTGAGACGATCAGGAGGCAAGGCGCGCCGCCGCCCGCGCCTTTCAGGGCCGCCAGCGCGTCGCCTATCAGCGTGGTTTGCTCCCGGGGCGCGACGCCTTCGCAGGCGCGCCGTTTCTCCTCGGCGGAGGGAAAGTCCGCCAGCGCGGCGGCGCCGACCGCGAGGCGCAGCAGCGGCCCTGATTGGGGAGGCAGCGCGGCCCGGATCCGCCGGAGCAACTCGGCGAGCGAGGCGCGGAAACGGTCGATCGAGGTGGTGTGGTAATTGAGGGCGTCGCCTTCGGCGCGGGCCAGGATCCGTCCCGTGAGATCAGCGGCCAGGGCGCGGCTTCGGGTGCCGCCGCCGTCGATCCCGATCACATAGCCGCGCGGCGGTTTCATGAGAGGGACTTGCCCATGTAGATGGCGGCGTCCGCGCCCTCGCCGCGGCGGGTCAGCTCCTGGAAGCCGAGCTTCCGGTAAAAGCCGTAGGCGCGCCGGTTGCGGGCGCTCACGCCCAGGTGAACGCCGGGCGCGCCGCGTTTCCGTAGCCTTCCCAGAAGCTCTTCCATCATCTTGCGTCCGTAGCCTCGGCCCTGAGCCCGCGGGAGCAGGTCGATGTGGAGGTGAGCGGGGTAGAGGGCGTAGGGCTCCGGGCAGAAGTAGTCGGGGTGATGATAGAGGCGGTAGACTTGCTGGGCGGGCGTCCATTGGGCCGGGTCGCCCCGGGGCTCGGGGAAGCGTTTGCAGAGCCGCGGTCGCCAATGTTTCTCATACCAGTCGTAAAACGCGCGGGAATCCTCCACTCCCAGCGCGTAGCCGCAGACCCCTTGCTCGTCTTCCAAGAGGAGCGCCAGATGCGGCGCATACGCCAGATAGGGGCCGACGTAGACGCGTCCCAAAGCGTCCGGGTCTTCCGGGAAAAGGGGCTCGCCGTCCCCGCCGTGGTCGCCGGTTTTGAGGCAGATGTAGTAGGCCGCCCGTTCGTCGGCATCGTTGCCGGGGCGGTGGAGTCGGATGCGCGCTTTCTGGCCCATGGCCGCCTTCCTTGTTTCAGTTTTCGGGAGCGCCGGGGACAAAGCTTCCGTCCTCGCGAGGGAGCAGGAGGCGGCGGAGGCGGTTCACGAAGCCTCCGCGGTAGATCCCCGGCGGATGTTCTTCGGAACGAAACGGCGCCTCGGGCGGGCGGCTTCGTCGGAAGCGGATGTAGAGCTCCCACAGCCGAAGCTCTTCCCGCCATTCCCACGCCCGCCGCCATAGGTCGTAAAACAGCCGACGTCGCCGCAGAGCGGGCAATCGCTCGGAGAGCCGTTGAGCCCGTTGGTTCCATTGCAGGAACTCCTCGGCGGCGGCTTCCCAGTCCGGCGAGCGAGGCCCCGTGAGCCGCCGCGCCAGTTCGATCAGCCGTTCCCCGGCCGGCCCTTCCCGGTGCGGCAGGTAGTAGCAGTCGCCCAGGAACGCAAGGTCTTCCGGGGCAATCGGAGCGCCGACCGTCTCGAAGGCTTCGCTCCACCGGCGCATGGCTTCCAGGTAGGCGGCTCGGGGCGACCAGTCGACCTCTTCCCGCAGGTAGGCGGCGAAGGTGTGGAGAGGCGCAAAGTTGAGTTCGAATTCGGTGTTGGGGTTGATCAGGATGCCGCGCGTTTCCCGCCGCAGATCAAGCGGTCGTCCCGAATACGGCCCCAGGCACATGCGGCTTCCATCGTAGTCGTTGGCGAAAAGGTTGTCCCAGATTACCGGCGGCCGGCGCAGCCGCCGGGCCGTTTCTTTGACATGCTGCGTCGGAATCTCGGGGGAGATGATTTCCGGGCCCGTCCAGAGAATCTCGATCGTCGGATGGAGCTCTCGGCCCAGAAGGTCCAGGTAGCCTTTGCCGCCGACCCCGGCGGC
>JAGHDA010000364.1 GCA_021160185.1 Verrucomicrobiota bacterium | reverse complement strand
CCCCACCAGGCGATATCCAGGGGATGAATTCCCCATCCGCTGATGAAGCCCAGCGTGTAGTCGCTCATGTACCACCACGTCTTCTTGCTGAAGCGGTTGCTGCATTTGTTCTCGGTGTAGGGAGTGTAGCGGGCCGGGCCGAGCCAGAAGTCGTAGTCCAATCCCTCGGGCGGAGGGACCCGGCGCGTGGAGCCGCCCGGCGCGCTGCCCGGAGCCCACACGTTGATCGCCGTCAGTTTGCCCAGGCGGCCGTTCCGGACCAGCTCGCACGCCTGGCGGAACTGGAGCGCCGAGCGCTGCTGTGTGCCGAACTGAAAGATTCGTCCGGTCCGATGAACCGCCGCCCGCAGCTCCTGGTCCTCTTCCAAACTGCGGGACATCGGCTTTTCCAAGTAGATGTCTTTGCCTGCGCTCACCGCGGCGATTGCGATCGGGACATGCCAATGATCCGGCGTGGCGATCAGCGCCGCGTCGATATCGGTCCGCGCAAGGAGCTCGCGGAAATCGGCGTAGAGGCTGCAGGCCCGGGAGCCGCGGCGGCGCTTGACCATCCGCGCGGCCAGTTCCCGTTGGTCCCGCTTGACGTCGCACACCGCCACGATCTGGGCGTCCGGTTGATTCAAGAACGCCGCCATATCGGCCCTGCCCCGCTCGCCTGTGCCGACACAGCCGATCGTGATCCGCTCGCTGGGGGCGACTGTTCCTGCCAGGCCGAGAACGGAGGGAGAGACCGCCAGCGGCGCGGCCGCCGCGCCGGTTTGCGCCAGAAACCTTCGTCGATTGATTCGCTTCGCTTTGTTCATTGCCGATTTTCAGTTCGAGGGACTTGCCTTTCGCTAATGATCCTTCGCGGCCGGCTTTTTGCCAAGGCTCAATCGCGGCGGCGGTTGGGGCGGCGTCCTTTCTTTCCGCGGCAACGGGGTGTAACACTCTCTCCTGCCCGCGTGTTGAATTGCGCGGGATGGAGAATGGTTGGCGATGAACAATTTGGCGAAACAAACCGATTTGATGAAACCGCAGACCCGAATTTTTTTGGCCTGCCTCGTGGGGGCGCTGTTCGCAGGAGGGCTGGGGCGCGCCCTGGCCGGTCCGTTGAAGTTGGACTATTTGCCGGCGGAGACGCGGTGGGCGGTTCACTGGGATGTGGAGCGCTTCCTCCAAAGTCGAATAGGCAAAACAGTTCTCGAAGCGCAGTTGGAGCGGAGGTTGGACGAGGGGCGGCGCAAACTCCGCGAGAAGTTGGGTTTGGACCTGGACTGGCGCAAGATCCGCAGCTTTACGCTTTACGGCTGCGACTACCAGGCTCCGGAACGGGCGCAGGGCGTGCTCCTGGTGGACGCGGATTGGGACCTGGAGGCTGCTTTCCAAAAAGCGATCCAGTCCGGCAAGTGCGACGCCGTCCTTTCGCTCGGCAACGGGCTCTACTCGATTCACAAGGACATTTTCGTTGCCGCTGCGTCCGGCAAGCCGGCGGTTCTGGGCGGGGATCGGGAAAAGGTGGAAGCGGCCCGCCGGGCGATCCTGAACAGGAAGGACCCGTTGAGCGAGGATTCGATGCTTGCCCGGATGCTCCGCGAGCCCTCGGGCGGTTTCTTGACCTTCGCCGCGCGCCGGTTCGCCGAGGAGGCTCAAGTTCCCCCCGAGGCGCAGATTCTCAGGATGACCGACGCCTTGGGCGGAAGCCTGGCCGAGTCGACCGACCGCGCCGTGTTGACTGTGAGCCTGCGCGCCAAGAGTCCGGAGGTAAGCCGCCAGGTCGAGCAGGTCGTCCGCGGACTCCTGGCGCTGGCGACGCTCAAACAGGACGAAAATCCCGACCTGAAGGAGCTGGTCGACAACGCCAAGATCGTTCGTTCGAAGGAAACCGTTAAGATCCGCATCGCCCCGCCGCTGGATCGGATCTTGGAAAAACTCCGCGAGGCGGTAAAAAACATGGGGGCGGGAAAAGCGCCCTGAGTGAGGCTGCGGCGTTATGCCCGAAAGCGGCGGTCATTCGGCCATGAGCCTGTCCTTTCCCTCCTCGCCTCTGCCGGCCGAGGAAAGGAGCGGCTGCGCTGAATCGCGCCCCGCGGCTCCGGAGGCGCCGGCAAGCTTTGAAGAGCTGATCGAGCGTTACCTGGAGCCTGTTTACAATTACCTGTTGCGACTTACCGGCCACCCGCAGGACGCGGAGGATCTGACCCAGGAAACCTTTCTCAGGGCGTGGCGGAACCTCGAGAAGTTTCGCAAGGGCCGCCCTTTCGCCGCTTGGGTCTTCACCGTCGCGCGCAATCTGGCCTACAACCACTTTCGGAAGCGGAAGCCGGAGGCTCTCCTGGGCGAGGTCGCCCCTGAGCGTTTCGGCGCGATCGTTGACCAGCCCCGGAATTCAGGCGCGGACGGGGCGGCGTTGTGGGAGCTGACTTCGCGGCTTCCTCCGGCGGAGCGGGAGGCTTTGTGGCTGCGATACGGCGAGGGATTGGATGTGGCCCGCATCAGCCGGATCATGGGCAAGAGCGGCGTGGCTGTCCGCGTGCTCCTCCACCGCGGCAGAACGCGGATGCGAGCGATTCTGGAAGGCACGCAGATCGGCAGGGAATTGAGCGCGGAATTGAGAAAGGAGAATCCATGAAGCGGACTTGGAAATGCCGCCTGGCCGAGTGGCTCGGCGTGTTGTGGGAAGAAAGGCGCGCGCCTTCCTTCCTGGAGCGTTGGCGCGCGAAGCATCTGGCGCGGTGCGGCCGATGCCGCGCGGAAGCGGCGGCGGCCCGCAACCTTGCCGAGCGTCTCCGGGCGGCCGCCGCT
>JAGHDA010000120.1 GCA_021160185.1 Verrucomicrobiota bacterium | reverse complement strand
GCCAAGGGCCGCGCCGCGGCAAGCAGCAGCGCCGGATTCACCGCGGCCAGAATCAGCGCCAGCCGGACGAGGAGCACGGTGGAGGCCGTCGCGATCACAGGCGCGGCGGCGGCCGCCGCTTCGGGGCGGACCTTGGCGCGCCGGGCGTAACTAACCGTCGCCGCCGTGCTCGAGATGAGGCCGCCTAACACCCCTGAAACCCAAAGGCCTTGGCGAGCGCCCAACCCTTTGTGCGCCGCGTACCCCGCCAAGCTGATGCCCACAATCAGGACCACCAGGAGCCAGATCTTGAACGGATTCCACACCCCGTAAGGCCCGAAGGCCCGGTTGGGCAGCACCGGGAGGATGACCAGGGTGATCAGGACAAACTGCATCACAGCGCGAAAATCCCGGTCATCAATCCGCCCGGCCAGCCGGTGCATCTCCGGCTTCAAATGCAGCAGGACCGCCACGCCGCCGCCCACCGCCACCGCGGCCGTGGTCAATCCCGCCGCCAGGCAGGCGCCTACTCCGTACATCACCAGCATCGCCGCCTCCGTCGTCAGCCCGGGATCCGGATCCGGACCTGCCTGCCGAAAGTAATGGGTCACAGCGAGGAGAGCGGCCAGACTGAGCAACCCCGCCGCAGGCAGCCAGGGAAACCGCTCTCCCACCGCGGCGCAGAGGGTTCCCAGCACGCTCACCAGGGGAAACGTGCGAATCCCGGCAATCCGGGAAGCCGCCCGCTCGCGCTGCAACCCCACCAGGAGCCCCAACCCCAGGGCCAACCCCAGCTCAATCGCCATAGAATCGCTTCCCGGCATGTTCGCCAAACTCCGCCGGCCTCTCCCTCAACCCGGCAACAGTCGGAGCGTGCCCCGAAGGCGGGAAGAGCGCAAGGCCAAGCCGGCCGCAGCTGGGGCGATCGCCAAGAGCGGGCGAGTCCGGGCCTTTCGCCGGATTTCCGGCTTGCCGAAACCGGCGGCGGACGGGGAAAGTTCATCCGAGCAGGTCAACACAACATCGTCATGAGAAACAACACGCAAACTCTTCCAACGCTTTTCGGGCTCCTTTGGAAACAGAGCTTTGCCGGAGCGGGGCGGGCGGCGCTGATCCTCGCGGCGTGTCTTGCGGGGCGAGGGCCGGCGACGGCTCAGGATCTGAGCGTCGAGAACGAGTACTTGCGCGTGAAGTGGCAACGCGCCGCGGCGAAGCTGGAGGCGATCGCCAAGCCGTCGGGGCGGCGCTTTCTCGCCGAGGGCCGACTGCCCGGAGTAGGCCGCTCGGCTTCGGCGTACGTAGGCGCGCTGCGGAACAAGCCGCTGGGATCGGCGGCGGCTTTGGAGATCCGCGCCGGAGACGGCGGCGGCGCGCGCGTCCTACTCTTCCCAGGCGTCCCCTTCCTCTTTCTGCAACGGATCCTCGCCAATCCGACGCCTCGGGAAGGCGTCGTGGACAAGATCCCTTACGTGCGGTTCCGACTCGACGTCGACGCGCCGGCAACCGCCCTGCGCGTCCTGGGAACCGGAGGCCTGACCGCGCCCGACCGCAACCCGGGCAGCTACGTTTTCCTCGCCGCAGCCGACCCGGCCGCGCGCTCCGGCGCGGTGGCGGCGTGGCTGACCCAGGATCGGGGCAGCGGGATCCTTTTCTCCTCCGTGACCAACCGCGCCGTCGAGATCTCGGCGCGGTTGGAATACGGTCGGTTGGCGATCCCGGCGCGAAAGGCCGTGGAAGGGGAACTGTTGGCGATCGGCTGGTTCGAGGACGCCCGCTTGGGGCTGGAGCGCTACGCCGACCTGGTCGCCAAATGGCACAAGATTCACCTGCCGCCGAAACCGGACGGCTATTGCACCTGGTACAGCCGTCCGCACGGCGGGGCGTGCGACGAGAAGCGCCTGGCGGAGCTGGCCCGGTTCATCGCCAAGGAGCTGAAGCCGTTCGGGATGCGGTTTGTTCAGATCGACGACGGCTGGCAAGACGGCAAGCGGCGCAACGGCCCGGCCAAAATCTTTATCCGACACAACCCGAACGGCCCCTACCCCGGCGGCATGAAAAAAACCGCCCAGGCGCTTCGCAAAGAAGGCCTGATTCCCGGGATCTGGTTGATGCCTTTCGTGGGAGACCGGCAGGACCCGTTCTTCGCCGACAAGACAGACTGGTTCGTCAAAAACCCGGACGGCTCGCCCTACTTCGTCCGTTGGGGCGGGACGTGCCTGGACATGAGCTATCCGCCCGCCCGCGCGTACCTCTCCAACGTCGTGGACCGCGTCGTTCATGATTGGGGATTCGGCTACCTCAAACTGGACGGCCTTTGGACGGGCATGGCCGCGCAACTGCTCTATGTCAACAACGGCTATCGTCTGGACGACTTGGGCCGGGCCGTTTTCCACGACCGAAGTCTGACCCCGATCGAGATTTACCGGAGCGGGCTGCGGCTGGTCCGGCAAGCAGCGGGGCCGGATGTCTTCATCCTCGGCTGCAACGTAAGCCAGAACATGCGGACATTGGGGGCGTCTTTCGGCCTGGTGGACGCGATGCGGATCGGCCCGGACAACGGCCCAAGCTGGCGAGGGCTCAAGCGCGGCCCCTGGCACGCTTCCAATCGCTACTTCCTCCACGGCAGGGTCTGGCACAACGATCCCGACCCGATCTATGTGCGCCCCTCGATGCCCATCGAACACGCGCGCCTTCTTTGCTCGTGGGCGGCGGTGGCGGGGACGCTGACCGTGGCCAGCGACTGGCTGCCCGAGCTGCCGCCCGAACGCCTCGAGATCCTCAAACGCGCGCTGCCCAGCCACACGCTCCGCGCCCGGCCTGCGGACCTGTTCGAAACCGACCTGCCCCGCATCTGGACGCTGAAAGCCGAGGCGGCGGACGGCCCGCGCTGGATTGTGGGCCTCTACAACTGGGAAGAGCGCCAACCGACGCGCATCGAATGCGACCTGGCCAGGCTCGGCTTGGATCCAGAGGGCGAATACGCCGCGTTCGATTTCTGGGGGAACCGATTCCTGCCGCCCGTGCGCGGCAAGCTGGCGGCGGACCTGCCGCCAGGCTCGTGCCGGGTGCTGGCCCTCCGGCCCGCGGCGAGCCATCCCTTCGTCCTGAGCACCTCTCGGCATGTGACCCAGGGCGTTGTGGACATCGTCAAGGAAGTATGGAACGAAGGAGACTCGACCCTGGAAGGAACGAGCCGCGTTGTAGCCGGCGACCCGTACGAACTGCGCCTCTGGCTTCCGAACGCCGAGTGGCGGGCGACGGAAGTTTCCGTGGAGGGGGCCGGCGCGCCGGCGAAGCCATCGGTCCAAAAATCAGGCCGGACCCTGCGGGTGCGGTTCACGCCGAGCCGCTCCGGCGCTGCGGCGTGGAAGGCGCGGTTCGCGCCGCCGGCGGCCGCGGCCGGGACGGAGGATTGACAAGAGCGGCGGCGCGCCGGAATGATCTCGGCAATGGCGACGCGCCCTTCAACCGATCAGTTCCAAGGCTCAGTCGAGTTCGCCCCTGGATTCCGGCCGAGATCGGGGGTGCGTCATGTGCTGTTCGATTTCGACGGCACGCTTTCCCTCATCCGCCAGGGATGGCCTGAGGTGATGGCTCCCATGTTCGCCGAGATGCTTCCCCCCTTGCCGGGGGAAAGCGACGAGGACCGGCTCCGTCTCGCTTACGAGGACATCATGCGCCTTAACGGCAAGCAGACGATCTACCAGATGATCCAGCTTGCCGAGCGCGTCCGGGAGCGAGGCGGCGAACCGAAGGACCCGCTCTGGTACAAGCGCGAATACCTGCGGCGTCTCCACGAGCGGATCCGCCACCGGATCGAAGGCCTGCGCTCGGGTCGGATCCGGCCGGACGATCTATTGGTTTACAAGGCGCGCCCCTTCCTCGAAATCCTCCGCCGGCGCGGCTTCATTCTCTACCTTGCAAGCGGCACCGACGAAATCTTCGTGAAAGAAGAGGCGGCGTTGCTGGACATCGCCCGCCACTTCGAGCCGCACATCTACGGCGCCCAGGACGATTACAAGCGCTTCTCGAAAAAGATGGTCATTGAACACATCCTCGCCGCCAACCGGATCGAGGGCCGACGCCTCCTTTCCTTCGGCGACGGCTACGTGGAGATCCAGAACACCAAGGAAGTGGGCGGCCTGGCCGTGGCCGTGGCCAGCGACGAAGCTCACAATGGCTCCGGACGGGTCGACCCGTGGAAACGACGCCGGCTCCTGGGCGTGGGCGCGGACGTCGTCATTCCCGACTACCGAGACGCAGAGCCTTTGCTGGATTATCTGCTGGAGCCATGAAGGAACCCCCTCCAAAACCGCTGGATCTGCGGCGGCTCCGCCCCAGGCCGCTGGCCGAACGGCGGAGTCTCCTGAACCTGAAAGAAATTCTCGTCGAGCCTTCCGCCCCGCCGCCGGAAGTCTCTCCGGAGCAGGCCCGCCTCATCGACGAATGCGCCGAGACCATTTGGAGCGCCCGCCGGCGCGGCGCG
>JAGHDA010000395.1 GCA_021160185.1 Verrucomicrobiota bacterium | reverse complement strand
GAACAAGGCGGTGACCAACGCCAGTCCCACCGCCACTTCAGCCGCCGCCACCGTGATGACGAAAAAAACCAGGACTTGGCCGTCAGCGTCCCCTCGGAACTTGGAAAAGGCAACCAAGGCCAGGTTGGCTCCGTTGAGCATCAACTCCAATGACATATAGATGTTGAGCAGGTTCCTCCGCGCCACCGCGCCCAGCGCGCCGATTGCGAAAAGGCACGCGCTCAACACCAGGTAGTGGACCGGTCCCACACTCATCGCTTTTCCTTTTTCCCGAACAACACCACGCCCACGATCGCCGCCAAGAGCAGCGCCGACATGATCTCAAAGGGCAGAACGTATTTGGTGAAAAGGAGCCGCCCAAGTGCCTCGGCGGATCCTTCCATGGAAGTCCCGGAGACGTTCTTCGGAATCCCGGTCGCAAGCGTCGCCGCCAAAATCGCTCCGATCGTGGCGCACGCAGCGATTCCGCCGATCAAGACCGGCTTGCGGAAGCGTTGTCTTTCCTCGACTTGCAACCCAAGCGCCATAATCACGAAAAGGAACAACACGATCACCGCTCCGGCGTAGACCAACACCTGCACCGCCGCCAGGAAGAACGCCTCCAGCAGAACATAAAGGCCGGCCAACGCCAGAATGCACAGGATCAGGAACAAGGCGCTGGCGAGCGGGTTGCGGCTGAAAGGATTGGCCACAACCATCAGGGCGCAGAACACCGCCTGCAGCGCAAACAGCCAGAACAGCCAGTCCTGCAAACTCATTTCCCTCCTCCCGCCTCTTGCCTCTCCGGGATTGCGCCCGCCGTTTCCGCCGGCGACCAAGCGGGCTCAACCCACGCTCCCTGAGCCTTCGCCTCCTCCTCTTTGCGTTTCCATTTCAGCGCTCGATCGTGATGAGTTCCGCCTCGCCGGAGGAGCTCCTCCTTGTCAAAAACCAGCTCTTCCCGGCGCTCGGCTGTGAACTGATGGTCCCGCCTCATGAAAATCGCCTCCTCTGGACAGACCTCCTCACATAGGCCGCAAAAAATGCAGCGAAGCAGGTCAATCTTGAATTCGAGCGGCGCTTTCTCGGCCGCCGGCCGATCGGGGGGCGGACCGTCCGGGCCCGGGGGCGTGATACGGATCGCTTTGGGAGGGCAGATGAACTCGCAAAGTTGACAACAAACGCACTTGACATGGCCCTCCTGGTCGCGAACCAGGCAAGGCATGCCGCGATAACCCTCCGGCGGGACCCAGCGCTCCTCCGGGTATTGCATCGTGACTTTACGGCGAAAGAAGCGGCGGACGGTCACCCACAGGCCGGAAAACACAGCCGAAAGGTAAAGCCGCTCCCACCAATTCATTCGTTTCCGCTGCACAATCATCGTTTTGCTTCTCCCGCTCCTTCTACGCGCGCGCCCAGAGGACAAACGCCGTAAGAACCATGTTCGCCAACGCCAGCGGAAGCAGTTTCCGCCATCCCAGGCTCATCAATTGGTCGTAGCGAAACCGCGGCCACATCCAGCGCGTCCAAATGAAGCCCAACACAACCAGTTTGACTTTGGCCAGAAAGATTGCGATATGAAGCGCCCCCGTCCAGAAAGTCGCCGCCTGCTGATCCAGGCCGAACCAAGGCAGCGTCCACCCTCCCAGGAAAAGCGTCACGATCATAGCCGCGGCGGCGATCATGTTGGCGTACTCGCCGAGGAAGAACATCGCGAACCGCATCGAGCCGTACTCCACGTTGTAACCCCCGACCAGCTCCTGCTCAGCCTCGGGCAGGTCGAACGGAAGTCGGTTGGTCTCGGCAAAGGAGGCAATCACAAAAAGCGCAAAAGCCAACGGCTGCCGGAAAATCATCCAATGAAACAATCCGCCGCTTTGGCACTCCACAATCCGCCCCAGGTTCAGGCTCCCGGCGAGCAGCAGCAACGGAACGACCGAGAGCCCCATTGTCACTTCGTAGGAGATGATCTGGGCGCTGGAGCGAATGCCGCCCATGAAGGGATACTTCGAGTTGGAGGCGTAGCCGGCCAAGACAATTCCGTAAACGCCCACCGAATTGACGGCCAGCGCATAGAGCAGCCCAATGTTCAGATCCGCCACCACCATGGGACAGCCGTTCAAGTTCGATCCGAAAGGAATCACCGCCAGAATCGCCAGTCCGGGGAACATGGCGACCGCAGGCGCAAGAGAGAAATAGAACTTCCGCACGCGCCCCGGCGCGTAGTCCTCCTTGAGAAGCGTCTTCACCGCGTCCGCCATCGGCTGGAGAAGGCCGAAGGGCCCGGCCCGATTGGGCCCCACACGGCCCTGAATGAAGGCGCAGATTCGGCGCTCCCAATAAATCGCCGCCGCCGCCAAGCTCAGCATTCCCGCCAAAACGGCCGCGGCTTTCAACAACGTGATGACAATAAAACCGCTCCAGCTCACATCCGTTTCGACCCCAATTACACCTCCACCTCCACGCCCTGGTCGCCCAGGTCCCGCCAGCGGATTCCTCGAAACGCGGGAACCTCGCTCGCCATCAAATCAAACAGCGCTTCCGGCCCCGAGGGAAACGTCCGGCCCGTAAGCCGCCCGACAAGGAGACAAAGCCACTCGGCTTCGGGGCGCGCGCGGCCGGGCGGAGGAATCGCCGGCGCGAAGCGCTGGAGCCGCCCCTCGACATTCACAAAGGCTCCCCACTTCTCGAAGTGCGCCGCGCCGGGCAGCGCGATATCCGCCCGCTCGACAAGGGGGCCGGGCAGAACGTCGCTTGCCACCAGCCAGTCCAACCGGTCCAACAGCTCGGGCTCCAACCCCTCCTTGGTCACATCCTCGCCGAGGACGACCAAGCCCCGCACCTTGCCCCGCTCGATCGCTTCGGCGATCACCGGCAGGTTGATCCCGATCTCCGTAAAGCACATCCCCACCAACCTCGCCCCGTTGCTGTTGGGATTTTTGTCGTCCGTGACCAACAGATGATCCTCCTCGCCGAAACGGGGGACGCAGTCGGTCATGGCCTCAAGCCGCCGCGCCAGAAGCCGCGCAAGGAACAGCTCTTCGCACGAGAGCCGGGCCGACGCGATGACAGCGACCGCGCCTGGAGCCGCCGCCCGCAGCACTGCAAGGACCTCGTCCAACGCGCGATCCCAGTCGACCTCCCCGCCCTTGCGAAGAACCGGCGCGGCAAGGCGGTCGGGCCGATGGACCCAGTTGTAGTTGAGGCGGCCCTCGTCGCACATCCAGCAACTGTTCACCGCGTCATTGCGGCGAGGCGTGAGGCGATAGATGCGGCCTTCCCGGGACCCTACCAGGATGTTGCAACCTCGACCGCATCCGGCGCAAAGACTCTTGGTTTCCTTCAGAAACCAGACTCGCATCCGGAACCGGAAGTCCCGCGAAGTGAGCGCTCCGACAGGGCAAAGGTCCACCGTGTTCAAAGCGTAGTTATTGTCGAAGCTCGAGCCCGGATACACCCCCAGCTCGCTGCGGGCTCCGCGGCGGAAGAAGCCCAGCGAGTCGTCGCCCGCCACATGCCGCGCGAAGCGCACACACCGGCCGCAGAGAATGCAGCGCTCCCTGTCGAGCATGATCTTGGGGCCGAGCGGGACCGCTTTCAGCTTGCGCAGCTTGGTTTCCTCGAAACGGCTTTCGGGCAAGCCGTAGTCAAACACATACTCCTGCAG
This sequence comes from Verrucomicrobiota bacterium, assembly GCA_021160185.1. Lineage (GTDB taxonomy): Bacteria > Verrucomicrobiota > Verrucomicrobiia > Limisphaerales > CAZBKV01 > JAGHDA01. The sequence continues at coordinate 161 of JAGHDA010000395.1, read as the reverse complement.
AAGGCACTCGCCGGCCTGGTCGCAAATGGGGCAATCCAGCGGGTGGTTGATCAGGAAAAATTCCAGCGCGCTCCGCCGCATCTGCCGGACGGCAGGCGTCTCGGTGTAGATTTCCATGTCCTGGGTCACCGGCGTGGCGCAGGCGATCACAGGCCGAGGGG
>JAGHDA010000007.1 GCA_021160185.1 Verrucomicrobiota bacterium | reverse complement strand
GCCCGAAAGGATTGCGCAGAGCGATCGACCGGTAAGGATTCTGCCGGGTCGCGGACGGGACGGCGTTGGTTTTCGGAACGGCGGCGTTGGTCGCGGCTTGCGGGGGAGCTTTGACCTCCGAAGGCGCGGGCGTCTTCTGGGAGGCGAGTTTCGGCGGCGCGGCAAGGACCGCGCACAGACTCCACGCCGCCAACGCGCCCCCTGCGAGGGCCGCCGTCCGCAGCCTTGTTCTGTCCCGCTCTTGCCTGCGCATCAGTAAGTTCAACCCCGCAGCGGCGGATTAGTTGTTCTTGCCGCCGCGGTTGGGGCGCTCCCCGCTCCGGTTCCGCTCAGGCCGTTTCCTGAGCCAGTTCCTGCCGGATTTCGCGAAGCATCCGTTCCAACCGCCTGCCGTATTCGACGAAGGTGTTGTACTGGTCCTCAGGGGAAGCCTGTTTGGTGGGGTCGTGGAAGACCGCCGCCAGATGCGGCTCGATGGAGATCCCGCCGTCGTAGCCGCCGCCGAGCAGGTCTTTGAGGATTCGGCGCACTTGTCCCTGGCCTTCGCCCGGATAGGTATAGATCGCCTCCTGCTTGGCCTCGTCCCACACGGCGTCTTTCACATGGACATGGACAATCCACGGTTTGACCTTGGTGTAGAACTCCCACGGATCCTGGCGCGGCCAGGGCTTGGGCTTGGCGCGGTCGGGGTTGAAGATGGGATTGCCGGTGTCCCACACCCACTTGAGCCCGGGGACGTTTTCGAGGAGCTTGAGCGCGAAGGGCCAGCCCATCCCGCCGTAGTTCATGCAGTTTTCATGAACAGGCTGGATGCCGGCATCGAGGAACATCTTGGTCAACTCCCGCATCCGGCGGAAACGCTCTTCTTCCATCTGATCTTCGGCGTCTTCGCGGATTGCAAAGCTCATCACCCGGATCAGTTTGGTTCCGAGGCGCTGCATCCTAGGGATGGCGCGGCGGGCTTCTTCGAGCGAACTGTCGAAAGGCTCGTCAATTTTTTTCGCCCAGTTGCCGATAGTGGAGCCGAAGCAGCAGACGCCCACCCCGGCTTCTTCCAGCTTGGCGACGACCCGCTCGAAGGCCGCCTCAGGAATGTCGTGGATGTTGCCCGGCGGGAAGTCGCCCGCCTGCACGGTCCGCGCTTCGATGGCGTTCCACCCCAACTCCTTGATTGCCCTGATTTGGGTCTCGATCGCGGCCCCGGCTTCGTCTGCAATGCCTGTCAGGTACATAATCAACCGTTTCGCTTTGTGGGTTTTGTTTATTTCCAGTCGAAAACAACACTTTCCGCAAGCTATTGACAAGCCTTATCCCCCGGCTCGGCGTCGGGCGAGGGCGCAGCTTCGGGATTGAGGCCGATCCGGCGAAGGATTTCCCGGATGGGTTTGGCTTTGTTAAGGGTGTAGAAGTGGATGCCGGGCGCGCCGCGGCGCAGAAGGTCCGCGCATTGCTCGGCGGCGTATTCGACGCCGAAGCGGGCCACGGCTGCGTCGTCGTCGCCCAGCCGATCCAGTTCCCGGGCCAGCCGCGGCGGTATGGAGGCCCCGCAGAGCGAGGTGAACCGGCGTATCTGCCGATTGCTCATGATGGGGATCACGCCCGGGACGAGCGGGGCGGCGACGCCTAATTTGCCGGCCAGATAGTCGCGGAATTCGTAGTAGTCCCGGTTGTCGAAGAAGAGCTGGGTGATGACGAAATCGGCGCCGCAATCGATCTTTTCCTTGAGGCGGCGCCAGTCGGTTTCCTTGCCTTCCCGACACTCCATGTGACCTTCGGGAAAACCGGCCACGCCGATGGAAAAGCCGCCTCGCTCCCTGATGAAGCGAACCAGCTCGTAGGCGTAGCGGAAGCCGTCCGGGGGCGGCTCGAAGCGCTTGACGCCTTGAGGCGGATCGCCGCGGAGGGCGAGGATGTTGCGGACGCCCGCCGCCGCGGCTCGGTCCAGCCACCGGCTGATCTCCCCGCTGGCGGAGCCCACGCAGGTCAGGTGCGCCATGGCGGTCAGGCCGAACTCGCGCTGAAGGCGCTCGACCATTTCGAGCGTGCGGCCGCGGTTGCTTCCTCCCGCTCCGTAAGTCACTGAGCAATAGCCCGGACGCATTGCGCAGAGGGCGGGCACAACCCGTTCGTAGAAGTTAGCTTCCCCTTGGGGCGTCTTGGGCGTGAAAAACTCGAAGGAGATCACCGGTTCGCCGCGGGCCTGAGCCTCGCGGTAGATGTCCCGGATAAACCGCGCGTTTGTGTCTTGTCCGCCTGCGCTCATGCTTCGATCGCTCCGGAGCGTCCTTCGGTTTCAGCCAGGGAGGCCATCACGCGGGCCATTCGGATCGCGGCTTGGGCCGCTTCGCGGCCGCGGTTGCGCTCCGGATCCAGGCAGCGCGCCTTGGCCTGGGCTTCGTTTTCCAGAAGAAGGACCTCGTGGATCATCGGCACGCCCAGCTCGATTTGGAGGCGGACCAGGGCGTCGGTGACCCCGCGGCCGATGTGTTCGGCGTGGGCGGTTTCGCCGCGGAGGATCACGCCCAGGCAAATCACGGCGTCGTACCGCGCGGGCCGGGTCCGCCGCGCCAGCCGGGCGGCCACGACGGGGGTCTCGAACGCGCCCGGCACGCGGACCAGGTCGATTTGGGCCGCGCCGGCTTTTTCCAGTTCGGCCAGAGCCGCCTCGACCATAGGGCCGACGTAGCGGTTGTTGTATTCCGAAGCCACTACGGCGAATCGCGCGCCGGGCGCGCGCAGTTCGCTCTCCTGAATCTTGCGCAGCATAACGGTTTCCTCCGGGCGGTTGGTTTTAAAAACGGAGCGGAGTTTTGGACTCAGTCCAGGTGCCCCATCTTCGTCTTCTTCGTAGCCAGGTAGCGCTCGTTGTAGGGGTTGGGCGGAATGCGGATCGGAACGCGCTCGACCACGTTGAGACCGTAGCCGTGGAGTCCGACGATCTTGCGCGGGTTGTTGGTGAGGAGCCGGATGCTTCGAAGCCCCAGGTCGAGGAGGATTTGCGCTCCGATGCCGTACTCTCGCAGGTCCGGCGGAAAGCCGAGCTTGAGGTTGGCTTCGACGGTGTCGCAGCCGTGCTCCTGCAGCTTGTAGGCGCGGATCTTGGGCCCCAAGCCGATGCCGCGTCCTTCCTGGCGCATGTAGAGCAGGACGCCTTTGTCTTCTTCGGCGATTTGACGCATCGCCTGCCGCAGTTGGGGGCCGCAGTCGCAGCGCAGCGAGCCGAACACGTCGCCCGTGAGGCATTCGCTGTGCACCCGGACCAGCACGTTTTCTTCTCCCGCCACGTTGCCCCTGACCAAGGCCAGGTGGAGCTGGCCGTCGATGAGCGATTGGTAGAGATGGAGTTGGAACAATCCGTGCTCGGTGGGCAGCTGCACCGACTCGACGCGCTGAACGAGCTTTTCCTTGCGCCGCCGGTAGTCGATCAGGTCCTCAATGGCGCAAAGCTTGAGCTTGTGTTTGCTGGCAAAGCGCCGGAGCTGGGGCAGGCGGGCCATCGTGCCGTCGTCGTTCAGGATCTCGCAGATTACCGCGATCGGCCGGCAGCCGGCCAAGCGCGCCAGGTCCACCGCAGCCTCGGTGTGGCCGGCCCGCTGGAGCACGCCGCCCGGTTTGGCTCGCAAGGGAAACACGTGGCCGGGTTGCACCAGGTCCGCCGAGGTGGCCTTCGGGTCGGCCATCACTTGGATGGTTCGGGCGCGGTCGGCGGCGCTGATTCCGGTGGTGATGCCTTGGGCGGCGTCCACGCTGACCTGGAAATCGGTTTGGAAGGTTTCCCGATTGCGAACAACCATCGGCTCGACGCCCAGTTGCTGGAGCCGCTCGGCCGTGGTGGGAACACAGATGAGGCCGCGCCCGTATTTGGCCATGAAGTTGATCGCCTCGGGCGTGGCGAACTCGCCGGCTATGATCAGGTCGCCCTCATTTTCCCGGTCTGCGTCGTCCACCACGATCACCATTCGGCCCTGGCGGATGTCCTCGAGAACCGAGTCGATCGAGTCGAACTGTTCCTGCCTCTTGCCCACGCGAACAAACTACGGCGCGGGGGGGCTGAACGCCATTTAAAAACCTTCGGGGCCCGGAGCGGGGTTTTCTTTGGACACGCCCAATCGCTGGAAGCCTTCCTCGATGGTGCTCGTGTTTTGGATGCGAGCCAGCTTGGCGTAGAGCCCGTCGCGGGCCGTCAGCTCCCGATGCGTGCCTCGCTCGATGATCCGTCCGTCAAGGAGCACGAGGATCTGGTCGGCTCGAAGGATGGTGCTCAGGCGATGGGCGATGACGAAGCTGGTGCGCCCTTGCATGAGCCGTTCCAGCGCCTCTTGGATGAGCCGTTCGGTTTGCGTGTCCACGCTCGCCGTGGCTTCGTCGAGGATCAGGATGGAGGCGT
>JAGHDA010000021.1 GCA_021160185.1 Verrucomicrobiota bacterium | reverse complement strand
TCCGTGAAGCGCCCACGCTCATCCCCCGACCGGACAGACACGCCTGGTATCTGTATTTTGAGCAATATCCAGGGATCGGTTACGGACTGGCCGTCGCGCCGCGTCTGGCGGGGCCGTGGTATCAGGAATACGCCCCCCTCTACCGCGTTCCTGAAGGGGCCCGACACGGCTGCATGATCGCGCTGACCGCCGCGGAATATCGGGCCCTGAAGACGGCCTACGGTTCTTCGTCCCTCAACGCGGACGCCAAGTTTCAATGAGCGGCGGGCCGCAGCCGGGGGCGCTGTCCGCCCCCGGTCCAGGAGGCGCTCGGCGTCAAGCCCTTCTCGGCGGCGAGAAAGCTTGCGGGGGGGCCGGGGTTGAGACACAATTTCAACTGCCTCGGCCCATGGGAGCGCGCAGCGTCAATGAAAAGACCGAGCCGATAAGAGCGCGACGGCGGTTGCCCCGCTCTCTGAAAGAGCTGACTCCTTCGGGCACGTTCGCCCCGCGGGCTTTCTTCCGGGAAATGGTCCTCAAACCGCTGCGAATGCGCCGGAGCGGCCATCCCAAGCCGGTTTCCTTTCCCCGATTGCGGGAAGGCCAGGTGGCGATCACCTGGATCGGACACGCCTCGTTCCTGGTTCAGTTCACGGATCTGAATGTCCTGATCGACCCGATCTTCACCAACTGGCTTTTCTTGTTGAAACGGGTGCGGCGTCCGGGCGTGAAGATGTCCGACCTGCCCGCGGCGGATCTGGTGCTGCTGACGCACGCGCATTTTGATCATTTCCACAAGCCGACCCTGCGCCGTCTGCCCGCGCCGCGCATTGCGGTGGCGCCGTGGGGCGTAGGGACGCTCGCGCGCGGCTTGGGCTTTGACCGCGTGATCGAGCTGGAGTGGTGGGACGCGTTCGAGCGGAACGGCTGGCGGGTGGTCCTCACCCCTTCGCGGCATTGGGGGGCGCGCATGTTGCGGGACGAGCGCCGCGGCTACGGCGGTTTTGTGCTCGAACACCAGGGCCGCCGCATCTACCACGCCGGGGACAGCGCCTATTTCGATGGGTTCAAGGAAATCGGGGAACGGCTTCGGCCCGAAGTGGCGCTGCTGCCGATCGGCGCCTACCAACCCGAAGGCATGCGCCGGGTGCACATGAGCCCGGAAGACGCGCTGAAGAGCTTCCGCGATTTGGGCGCAAAGGCGTTTGTGCCGATGCACTACGGCAGCTTCCGCCTCTCATTCGAAGATCCGAAGGATCCTCCGCGCCGGCTCATGGAATTGGCGCGATCCGAAGGCCTGGAGAAAAAAATCCGGGTCATTGAGGAAGGCGTTCCCACCGTGTTTTAAGTCAGGGGGTCTTCGGATGAGACCGCGAGCGGCTCCACACGGCGCAAGGGGAAGGCGGAAGCCGGCTCGCGTCCGAACGTTCCGGCTCTTTTCGTCATGGCGGGCCGTCCCGCCTGAACTCCCCGAGGCTTCCGATTTCCACATTCTGTGCGGCTTATGACGCGTCTTCCCACAATCGATCTGACGGTGCTCGTGCTCTACCTGATTGCGGTAGTGGCCATGGGGCTTTGGATCGGCCGAAAAAACCGGACCTCGGAACAGTTCATGGTGGCCGGGCGCAAGATCCCGGGCTGGGCGGTGGGGCTCTCGATCTTCGGCACCTACGTCAGCAGCATCAGCTTCCTGGCCCTGCCGGGCAAGTCCTTCGGCGCGAACTGGAACCCGTTCGTGTTCAGCCTCTCGATCCCCTTGGCCGCGTGGATCGCGGTGCGTGATTTCGTGCCTTTCTATCGGCAGAGCGGGGAAGTCTCCGCTTACAACCATTTGGAACGGCGCTTCGGGCCTTGGGCGCGGACCTATGCGGTGGTTTGCTACCTCCTCACCCAGATTGCCCGGATGGGGGCGATCATGTATCTGCTGGCCCTGGCTTTGGCGCCGCTCACCGGCTGGAGCGTCACCTCGTTGATTTGGCTGACCGGCGCGGTGGTGCTGGTCTACACACTGGTGGGAGGGATGGAAGCAGTGATTTGGACCGACGTGGTCCAAAGCGTGGTTCTCATCGGCGGAGCCATAGCCTGCCTGGGAGTGTTGCTGTTCGAAATGCCGGGCGGCCTCGGGGGGGCTTTGGAAACCGCGAGCGAACATCACAAGTTCAGCCTGGGAAGCATGGATCTGGATTTGACCCAGTCCACGTTCTGGGTGGTCCTCCTTTACGGGCTGGTGATGAACCTTCAGAACTTCGGCATCGATCAAAGTTACGTCCAGCGCTACGCCACCGCCCGGAGCGACCGGGAGGCGGCCCGCAGCGTGTGGCTCGGAGGGCTGCTCTACATCCCCGTCTCGGCGCTGTTTCTCTTCATCGGCACCCTCTTGTTCGCTTACTACACGGCGCGCCCGGAGCTGCTGCCGCCCGGATTGGACCCCGCAGCAAAGCCGGACAAGGTCTTTCCGCACTTCATCGCCACGCGGCTGCCTCCGGGAGCGTCGGGCCTGGTCGTCGCGGCGTTGTTCGCCGCGGCCCAGTCCACTCTGTCCAGCTCGGTCAACTGCTCGGCGACGCTGGTGCTTTGCGACATCTACCGGCGCTACTTCCAACCCGCGGCGGGCGAGCGGGAAGCGCTCTGGGTGTTGCGGATCACCACGCTCCTCGCCGGGGGGGCGGGAACCCTGGCGGCGCTTGCGCTCACGCGGGTCCAGAGCGCTTTGGACGCCTGGTGGCAACTGGCGGGAATCTTCAGCGGCGGCATGCTCGGCTTGTTCCTACTAGGACGGTTGAGCCGCGCGGCCGACAGCCGGGCGGCGGCGGCCGGAGTGGTCTGCGGCGTGGCGGCGATCGCCTGGCTCACCTGGTCGCCCAAGTGGGAAGCCTTGCCGCCTGCTCTGCGAAGTCCTTTCCACGGCTTCCTCACCACCGTCATCGGCACCGCGGTGATCCTGGGGGTGGGGCTGGCGATCGGTCTTCTGGAAAAACGCCGCCGAGGCGACCTCCCCCAAGCCTCCTGAAAGCCTTGCGATCGCGCTACGGCGACCCGGGCTTGGACTTTTCGGCGGAAGCCCCCGCGCGCGAGGAGGGCTTCCGCCGAAAAGTCCAAGCCCGGGT
>JAGHDA010000013.1 GCA_021160185.1 Verrucomicrobiota bacterium | reverse complement strand
GGATGATCCTGGAAACAGGCGCGGCAAGGCAAGCGGTTCCTGCAAAAAAACCGCTTTTTGGCAAGTCCGCCCGCGGCCCCGGAAACCAAGCCTGCGCTTTGCCCGTAGCGCCCGAGTCCGGAAGACGCCGCGAGAAAGAGTCGGGGCAAGGGCGGCGAGCGAAAGCGCCTCGCTCGCCTTCCCGCTTTCGAAGCGCTGAAACCTCTTCCGTTTCCCGGAGAGCTTTGCTATCCCATGTCCCGCCTATGAAAGAGGATCGTCGGCGCTCCCCCATCGCGCGCGCCTTGCCGGCGCCGACGCCGCGAGCCCGTCCGGCTCCGGAGGCGCGCGGCGGCCGTGTGGGGAGAAAGCGGCGCGGAGCGTCGGCGTTTCGTTCCCCTCCTTTGACGCGCGTCGCTAAGCCGCCACCGGCCTCTTGAACTAAGCTTCCCGCTCTCATCATGGCTATGTCGTCCATGCTTACTCTTGCCTCGGCCCGCGTGACCCCCCTGGACACGGTTGTCACGGCGGTTTATTTGGCCGCCATCGTCGGTTTGGGGTGCTGGGTCGGGATGCGACATCGACGCAGAACCTCGGGAAGCGAAGCAGGCGGCTATTTCCTCGCCGGCCGCTCGTTAAAGTGGCCGATGATTGGAATGGCGCTGTTTGCCACCAACATTTCCTGCGTCCACCTGGTCAGCCTGGCCCAGGCGGGGTACGAAGAAGGGCTCTTGCAAGGAAACTTCGAATGGATGGCGGCGTTCACGTTAATCCTGTTGGCCCTGTTTTTCGCCCCCTTTTACATCCGCTCCCGGGTCGCCACGCTGCCGGACTTCTTGGAAAAGCGCTACGGCCGGGCCTGCCGCGATATTCTCGCCGGGTTCTCTCTGATCTCGGCCATAGTGATTCACATCGGCTTTTCCCTGCTGACCGGCTCGATCGTATTGAGCGGGCTGTTCGGCGTCTCTCCATGGGTCAGCGTCGTGGCGCTGGCCTGCGCGACCGGCCTTTATGTAGTGATCGGAGGGCTGATGGCGGTGGTTTTTACCGAAACCGTGGAAACGGCGGTTCTCCTGCTCGGAGCGACCCTGATCACCTTCTTCTCGTTGAAGTTCCTCGGCGGCGAAGGCGGCTTGGGCGCCGGCTGGAGCCACCTGCTTAACGCTCTCGAGACGCCCAGGGAAAAAGCCATGATGTCGATGCTCCGCCCCGCAGGCGATCCGAGCGGCATGCCGTGGTTCGCCATTTTTCTCGGCTACCCGGTGCTGGGCATCTGGTATTGGTGCGCCGACCAGACCATCGTGCAACGCGTGCTCGGGGCCAAGGACGAGAACCATGCGCGGGTGGGGCCTCTTTTCGCCGCCCTGATCAAGATTCTCCCGGTGTTTCTCTTCGTGCTTCCCGGTCTGCTGTTCTACGCGATGGTCAAGCGCGGCCTTTTCCCCGACCTGCGCCCCGTATGGGAAGAAGGCTCCTCCCGGGCCGGGTTGATGGCTCTCGGCAAAGACGGGACATGGCAGGCCGTCAAGACCTCCGAAGCCTACACCCAGATGATTGTGCGGCTCCTGCCCACCGGGCTGACCGGCGTGATGGCCGCCGCTTTGATCGCCGCCCTCATGAGCACCGTATCCGGCGCGCTTAACTCCATCTCCACGCTTGTAAGCTACGACCTCTACAAACGCCTTCGCCCGGAAGCTTCGGATCGCCGGCTGGTGTTGACCGGCCGGATCGCCGCGGTCGCGGCCATGTTGTTGGCGATCGGGCTGACGCCGTTGCTCGCCCGCTACGGCAGCATCTTCCGCGGGGTCAACGACATCATCGCCCACCTCGCGCCCCCCATCACCGCGGTGTTCCTGTGGGGCGTGCTCTGGAAAGGGGCCTCCTACCGCGGCGCATTGACCACGATGATCGGCGGCGGAGCGGCCGGCGCGCTGGTGTTTGCGGCGGGCAAGCTGGGCGGCGAGGCGGCCCCGGCGTTCATTCGCGAGACCCCGTTCATGATGATGACGTTCTGGCTGTTCGTGTTTTGCTCGCTGCTGCTATTCGGCGCCTCGCTGGCCATGCCCAAACGGCCGGGCGAAGATCCCGAAGCCCTCTATTTCCACAACCTCGGCGAATGCTTCGCCTTCAGGGGATGGCGCGGCATCGGCAATTACAAGTTCCTGGCGGCGCTTGTTTTTGCCATCATGACGGCGCTGTACTGGAAGTTCCATTAACCCCCGCCGCGTAGAGAAAGGCGGAGAGAAAAGCGCCGACGACGATGAAAAGAACAACGACGCTCCTCAAATCGGCCTGGCTGCTCCTGTTGCTTCCCTGGCTCCTGAGCTCATGCGCCACCGCCCCGCCGCAGCGTTATGCGATGGTCACAGGGCTGAAGCCGGAAAAGGAGGCCTACTACCGCGAACTCCATGCCCGCCCCTGGCCTGGCGTGATCGCCACAATCCGGGATTGCCATATCCGGAACTTTTCCATCCACCGCGTGGAGATCGACGGAAAACCCTATCTGTTCGCCTACTTCGAATACGTTGGGAACGACCTCGAAGCCGACATGGCTAAGATGGCCGCCGACCCGGAAACCCAACGCTGGTGGAAGGAGACCGACCCCTGCCAGATTCCCCTGCCGGAGGCGCGGGCCAAGGGCAAGATTTGGACCATGGCCGAAGAAGTGTTCTACACGCCCTGAAAAAAACCCGCCAGAGTCCCGCGGCGGCGCCGAAGCGACGAGCAGATTCGAGGCTGCGAGAAAAACCAAGCGCTTCCCGCCCGTTCCTTGCCTCAGCGGTTACGAGTTGGGAACAACCGCCGAGGCGGAACCGGCGTTCTCCGGGGAGTCGGGGAGCTTGAGCTCGCCGCGGATGTATTGGCCGACCTTGCGGAGCGTCTTCACATCAATCTCCCGAAGCTTGCCCTCATAGTTCGGCCCCACGTCCAGGGAAAAGATGTTGCCATACTTCACTGCGCCGAGATAGTCGCGGTAAATCTTCTCGGCGGGCAGGCAAAGGTTGTCATGCTTGGGCAGCGAGTAGAACCACTGCGCCCCGCCCTGGTGGGGCGGCAAGATGGGGTAGGTAAACTCGGCGACCAGATAGCGATGGCCAGCACGCTCCATCTGTTGGCCGTATCGGCGTAAACTTTTGCCGCCGATCGGACCCGGGCGACCTCTTTCCCGCAAAGCGAGCCGGCCGGCCGGTTGGCCATGGTTGAACCCCACAAAGCAGTTCGGCTGGAACTTGTGCACCCATTGGACGGTTGCCTCATGGCTGAGCCCGCCGTCGCCGACCGCGTGATCCATCCAGAAAAACTCGATAGGGCCGTACTCGGTGCAAAGCTCCTTGAGCTGGGCCTTCTTCATCTCCGGGTTGGGACCGGAGCGCGTGCTCTTGCGGCCCGGCCAGGTCCAGTCGCCTTCCGAAAAGTAGAGCGCCAGTTTGATCCCATACTTGTCGCAGGACTTGCGAAGCTTGGCCAGCACGTCGATCCCCAGCGGGCTGTTGGTGACTTTATGCTCGGTAGTCTTTGTGTCCCAGAGGCAGAAGCCGTCGTGATGCTTGGTCAGGAAGAGGATATAGCCCATGCCGGCTTCCTTGGCGACTCGCGCCCATTGGTCGGTGTCGCATCCGGTCGCCCTGAAAAACTCGGGGCCGTGCGGCTCGGTGGTCCATTCCTTGCCGCTGAAAGTGCTGAACGACCAACAGATAAACATGCCGAACTTCATATCGGCGATCTGTTTGGCACGCGCCTGATCGTCGATTTTCTGTTTGATTATCCCGGAGGCGGCAAAAGCCGGTTGAATCGCGGCCAAGAGCGCCGCCGCAACCGCCGCGTGAAAAACAAGTTTCGTATGGCTGTTCATAAAGTTGTCCTCCGGCGCGGAGCCTAGCGCGCCGCCCCGCAGGAATCGAGAAATTGATTCCCGGATTGAACGTTTCTCCTCCTCCCCGCGTTCGGCTTGAGAACCGGCCTCCCGGAGCCGCCGAGAAGGAAGCTAGGATTTCCCAAAACGCTTCTTAGGCAACCGTCACTTCCTCGCACAAATAGACGTCCTGGATAGCGTTCAGAAGCTTGACGCCTTCTTCCATCGGCCGCTGGAAGGCCTTTCTCCCGGAGATCAAGCCCATCCCTCCGGCGCGTTTATTGATCACCGCGGTAGCCACCGCGGCGGCCAGGTCGCCCTCGCCCTGGGAAGCCCCGCCAGAATTGATCAAACCCGCTCGCCCCATGTAGCAATGGGCCGCCTGGTAGCGGCAGAGGTCGATCGGATGCTCGCTGGACAGCTCGGTGTAGATGCGCTCGTCGTATTTGCCATACGGCGCGGCGGCGTTCAGGGCTTTGTATCCGCCGTTCACCGTCGGAAGCTTCTGCTTCACAATGTCGGCCTCGATCGTCACCCCCAAATGGTTGGCTTGTCCTGTAAGATCAGCCGCCACGTGGTAATCGACCGTCTTGCCGTCAGCGCCTTTCACTTTGAAGACCGGATTCCGCAAATAGCACCATAGGACCGTGGCCAGTCCCGCCTCATGGGCGAGGGCGAACGCCTCGCTCACCTCAAGGATCTGGCGTCGGCTCTCCGGCGAACCGAAGTAGATCGTAGCCCCCACGGCCGCCGCGCCCATGTCCGCGGCCTGCTGCACGCTCGCAAAAAGGGTCTGGTCGTACCTGTTCGGATGGCTGAGCAGCTCATTGTGGTTGATCTTCACAATGAACGGGATCTTATGGGCGTACTTGCGTGAGACCGCGCCCAACACACCCAGCGTGGAGGCGACGCCGTTGCATCCGCCTTCGATCGCCAGGCGAAGGATGTTTTCCGGATCGAAGTAGTCCGGGTTCGGCGCAAAACTGGCGCCCGCCGAATGCTCGATTCCCTGATCCACCGGGAGAATGGAAAGATATCCCGTGCCGCCAAGCCGCCCGGTCTGAAAAAGCCGTTGCAGATTTACCAAGACCCGGTTGTTGCGATCCGAAGCCGCTACGATCCGGTCCACAAAATCAGGTCCGGGCAGATGAAGCCTGGACTTGGGAATTTTAGGGTTCTTGAACTCCAAGAGGTAGTCCGCCTGCCCGCCGAGAATCTCGCGAATTGTGTCGATGCTTGCCATAGTTGTTTCCTTTTCGGTCGGCGCGGCCGGGAATCTGCTCCTGCTTCCCCAAGCCGCCCTGGAGCCAACTTAGCGCCCCTTCGCGGGAAAGCAACGGACCCCCTTCATCCGAACGTTTGCGCTTCGTTTTCCAGCCGCCCCGCGCGAAACTCTTTCCCGAAAACAACGCGGGACGTCCCGGCGGCTCCCGATCGAGCTTGGAAGGCGGCATGAAGAAACAAGCGACATC
>JAGHDA010000431.1 GCA_021160185.1 Verrucomicrobiota bacterium | reverse complement strand
TCCGGCGGCGACCAGGCCGACGGGGGCGGCGGCGATTTCCAGGAGGACGGTGTTGGTGGCGCCGGGCGCGGGCGCTTCGGGCTCCCAGTTTGCGCCCTCGGCGCTGCTTGCGATCAGACCGTAATCGCCGACCGCGTAGAAGCGCCCATGCCATCGGCAAGCGCCCCACAGCCATAGGCGGAGCGGGCTGGAAAGTTCTTCCCAGAGATACTTGCCGAAGGACCCGGAGGGGCTTCCCCACACAAGCATGCCGCTTCGGCCCGCGAGGAGGAATCCGTCGCCCAGCCAAAGGGCGGCGTAGTAGCTCCAATTCGGCGCGGGCCCTTGGGCGTTGTCGCCGATTTCGTCCCGCCATGCGCCGTAAAGGAGGAGACGCGCTTCGCCTTCGCCGGCGACCAAGCCTGTGGAGGCGTCCCCGGCGACGGCGTAAAGATTGCCGCTTGCCCCGGTGTCGATGGCGTGCCAGGCGAGGCCGTCGTCTGAGACGATCGCTACTCCCTGGTTGCCGACGGCGAGGAAGCGGCTTCCGGTCCAATAGACGCGGTTGAGGTGTTCGACGGTTCGGCTGTCGCGGGGCGTCCAGGAAAGTCCGTCCGGGCTGGTGGCCAGATAGCCGTTTTCACCCACGGCGACGAACCGGCCCGCGCCCCAGGCGACGCTTCGCAGCCACGGACCGTCCGGGATGCGATGGAGCGTCCAGTCCGCGCAGTTGGTGGAAACCGCGACCGCCCCGTTGTCGCCGACGGCCGCCACTGCGCCTTCGCCCCCGGCGACCGACTCGAGCCAATCCTCCGTGCCCAAGTCCACCAGGGTCCATTGATTGAGGGAGTTGGTGAGGGTGTGGAGGATAAGGCCGGCCTCGCCGCAGATGATGATGCGATCCCCGAAAGCGGTCACCCCGCGCAGGGCCTTTTGCGTGGGGACGGGTCGCGGGGTCCAGAGGGCCAGGTCGAAGCTGGTATAGACGCGACCGCGGTCGCCCACCTGGATGATCCGGCCGTCCGGGGCGGCGGCCAGATCGTAGATGTGATTGCCGTGGGGCAGGGGGTGAGCCCAGCGCCATTGGAGCGGCTGACCGGCTGCGGCTTGGAGGCCGGCCAGGGCGGCGGCGAGCGCCGCCAGGTTTCGGGTCCGCCCCGCGCCGCGCGCCCGTCCGGCGGCGTTCGGGGAAGCCGTTTTGCTTCGGATGCGCGTTCTGTTCATCGCCTCAGCTTTCCTGGCGGGGGCTTTGCCCGGCGCGTTCGGCAAGAATCTTGTTCAACTCGGCCATCACCGCGAAGGCGTCGGCCACGTAGAGCACGTCGGCCTTGCCGCGAGCCCAGCCGCAGTTGGGGTCCAGGTTGATCGCGCGCCGCTCGTTGATGAAACGCCAGCCGACTGTATGCGGCTCCTCGCCATGGCAACAGGCGGCCAAGCCTTTGGGGTGGCGCGGCGTGGCGCCGGTTTGTCCCACCTGATGAAGGTGAGTGAGGAAGGAGAGGACCGCTTCGCCTTCGCCGGCCAGGTCCACAAGCGATTTGGAACTGCCAAGCGAAGCGCGGCTTAGGCGGAGGAATTCGAGGATGAGCCGCTCGGCCTCTTCCACGTGGGGCTTTCCGTCGGCCTGTTTTTTGGTCCAACCCGCGCCGGCGACGAAGAGGAGGTTCGCGTCAGGCCGGATTGTTTCCGCGCCGCTTTCGGGGGCCTTGAAGCCGACGACGCGGGTGCGAAGGGCGTTTTCATCGATGGGCGTCGCCAACTTCTCAGGCGCAGGTTCGGCGGCGGCGGCCTCCCACGGCGCGAATCCGCTCGGGTCCAACGTCACAAGCCAGGGCCTTTGCTCGCGCGTGAAGCGCGCCTCGATCCGCTGGCGATAGTGCCAGCGCGTCGCCTCGATTCCGCCTTCGGCGGGACGCAGTTCGGTGACATGGGTGTCCGCCCGGCCGCCGAGCCGGTGGGCCGCGCCGCCCAGGACGCGTTGCGCGCGGCTTGTTCCGGGAAGAAGGACGAGGGTCGCTTCGGCCGCGCGGGCGGCGGCTTCCAGCGCCGCTGCGTCGGCGGCGTAGCGGGCTTGATCCAGGGCAGGGTTTTCGGCCGCCAGGACGCGGGCGCATCCGGCCCCGGCGAGCAGGCTGGCGGCGGGATCGGTTTTGCCGCCGGCGACTGCGCCGATGAAGGCGTTGGGAGCGACTTTTTCGGCCAGCTCTTTGGCCGCGGCGAGGGCTTCGCGGGCGGATTTGCCCAGGGAGCCGTCCGGTTTAGCGAAGGCAAAAAAGAGAATGGTTTCCATAGCGTTGTCGTTGTCGGTGGGATGGTTCGATTCTCTTGGCAAGCTCAAGCCAGGATCCAGTCGGCCAGTTCTTTTGCGATTTCTTCCGGCGAGCTGTTCTTGACGACCCGCGTTTCGCGCAATTGAGAGGGCACTTTGGCTTCCAGGTGGCGGAGGCCGTCCGGCTGCGGGGCGAAGCGTTTTGCGCGCTGCAAGGCGGGCAGGATGGTCCGCATGTTTTGCATGCCCAACTGAGGGTTGTTTTTCGGTTCGGGCAGGTTGCCGGTGGCCCAACCGAGAACGGCCGGCGGTCCGGCGCAGACGGACGCCTGGTGCTTGCCGCCTTCCACGCGTTCGAGGATTTGGAACGAGCCGTCCGGGAGGACTTCAAGAGCGTCCACTCCTTGGAATTGGTCTCGGATGCCGAGCCTCTCGCCGACCAGTTGGAGGGTGATCCCCGCGCCGCGCGAGGCCGATTCCCATCCGCCGAAGAGAAGGAGCCGGGAGAGGTCCAGCCCCTGGAGCCCGCGGATCATCTCTGCGAGGGCGGCGGCTGTCTGGTCCGCGTCAGTGAACCCCGAGGCCGGGCCGTCCATTGCCGCCAGTTCGAACCGAACTTTCTGGGCCACGGTCATCATGACTTGTTGGAGTTTCGCCCGAGGGCCGATGCTTGCCAGCCAGAGGCGGCTTCCGGGGGCCTGTTCCGCCAGGCGCGCCCCTTCGTAGAGAGCATGGGCGGCCCAGGGGTCGAGGACATGCGGGAGCATCATTTCGTTTTTGATCGTGGGCCCTTGGGGTCCCGGAACGGGATCGAGCGTTTGCCAGGGGTCCGGAACCACGCCGGCGCAAACAACGATATGATATCCTTCGCTCATACGGAGCTACTTGTGCGCCGGGAGGCCGCGCGCGGGCAAGCCTCAAATCAGTTGGAGGCGTCGATTGCGGGCAAGATGGAAGTCTTGGTCGAGGGCCTGAATCGGACGAGGGAAGCGCTCGAGCGCGTTTCGGTCGGCGAATCGGCGGCCGGACGGCGCGGGCGGCCTGTTTGAGGGCGGATGAAAAATTGAATTTTGCTTTGACAAGGGACGGCGCGCGCGGTATCCAGCGGGTTGGAATGTCGGTTTGCAGCGGCGCATTTTATTATTGGCGCAGCGCGTTCGGCGGCTGGTGGTTTTACTACTTTAGCCGTCGGGTCTGCGCTTAGGGCTGCAAACTGATCTTTCGCTGAACTCCCGAAGCCCTAATCCGCAGGCCCCCGCCTGCGGAAGGGATGATTTTCTTTCCTCGGGCGGCCTGCCAACCCAAAGGAAAAAGCCATGATTGTCGTTCTCAGACCCAACATTACGCGGAAGCAGGAAACCGAAGTCCTTCGCGAAATCCGCAAGCTCGGGTACACGCCGCATGTGATCCGGGGCGTGGAACGGGTGGTGATCGGCTGCATCGGCGACGAGCGCACGCAGCATTCGCTCGAGACCCTCATCAGTTGGCCCCAGGTGGAGCAGGTGATGCCGGTTCAGAAGCGGTACAAGCTGGTGAGCCGCGAGGCCCATCCCCGGGACTCGGTTATTCCGGCGGGGCCGGTGCGGATCGGCGGCAAGCGGGTCCACGTGATGGCGGGGCCTTGTTCGGTGGAAAACGAGAAGCAGTTGATGACCACCGCCCACGCCGTGCGCCAAGCGGGCGCCACGGTGTTGCGGGGCGGGGCGTTCAAGCCGCGGACCTCGCCCTACGAGTTTCAGGGGCTTGGGGAGGAAGGGCTGAAGCTGCTCGCCAAGGCGCGCGAGGAAACGGGGCTGGCCGTGGTCACCGAGCTGCTTTCCGAGCGGCATGTGGACGTGGTGGCCGAGCATGCGGACATTTTGCAGATCGGGGCGCGCAACGCGCAGAACTTCCAGCTGTTGATCGCCGCCGCCAAGACCGGCAAGCCGATCCTGCTTAAGCGGGGCATGTCGATGAAAATCGAGGAATGGCTCCTGGCCGGCGAGTACGTCCTGGCCAACGGCAACCCCAACCTGCTTTTCTGTGAGCGGGGGATTCGGAGCTTCGAGACCTACACCCGCAACACGCTCGATCTTTGCGCCGTGCCGATCATCAAGGAGGAATCCCATCTGCCGATCGTGGTGGATCCGAGCCACGGATCGGGCCGGGCGAGCCTGGTTGCAGCCCTCTGCAAAGGAGCCGTGGCGATGGGGGCGGACGCGCTCCTCATCGAGGTGCATCCCAACCCGGCCGAGGCCTGGAGCGACGGCGGCCAACAGCTGACCTTGGATCGATTCGCCCGGTTGATGAAAGAACTTGAACCGGCGGCTGAAGCCGCGGGCCGAACGTTGAAGGAAGACTGAGACGCCCGGCCGTTCCAGCTCTTGCAAAACCTCCGCCCGTTTCCGAACGGTTGATGTATATTGCTTGTTGCGACGAATCTGAAATTAATCCGGCGCATGTCCAAGCAAAGGAAAGGCTCAAAAGGCGGCCCCGGCTCGACGCCGCCTGGGGGCAGGCCCCTGAAGGGAAAGCCTCGAAAGCTGGAGTCGGCCTTCTTGGAGCTTGCCAGGCTGGCAATGCGGGTCACTGAAACGCCGAGCGCGGCCATCTTTTTGCCCAAGGGTCGAAGCGCGATCGGCCTCCTTTCCGCAGGGCGAATGATCAAGCCCCGCTCCGGGCTGGAAAGGCTTTTGGGGACGGTCGTTGAGGCAGGAGTTGTTCGGGTGGTAGAGGACGCGCTGAGGGCCGAGACGATGCATCCGCTCGCCCGGGCGTTGAACCCTCCGGTGCGGTTCTTTGCAGGCGCGCCCTTGAAAGCGGCCAACGGCTACGTGATTGGGGCGTTGGCGGTGATGAGCCCGGAACCCAGGAGCCTCCTTCCTTCGCAAGAGGAAGCGCTTGAAGTCATTGGCCGCCAGATCGTGGCCCAGAGGGATCTCCGGGAATCGATCCGGGCCCATGAAGCGACCGAGGAACGATTGCGCTGGGCCGAGGCCCGGTACAGGAGCATTTTTGAGAACGCTTCCATGGGCATTTTCCGGACCACGCTGGAGGGGAGATACGTTATGGCCAATCAGAAGCTGGCCGAGATCTACGGCTACCCGAGCCCCCAAGCCCTCATCCGGTCGGTCCGAAACATTGCCAGCGACATCTATGTGGATCAGGACAAGCGGGAGGAGTTCGTCCGGCTGATTCATGAAAAGGGCGAAGTGGTTGATTTCGAATCGCGCGTGCGGCGGCGGGACGGGAAAATCATCTGGGTCAGCGAAAACGCTTGGGCCTTGCGGGATGAGCGGGGGCGGGTGGCGTATTATGAAGGCGCCGTTCAGGACATCACCGCGCGCCGCGATTCGGAGGCGTTGTATCAATCCCTTGTGAATTCCTTGCCGCTGGCGATTTTCCGCAAGGACATCAAGGGGCGGTTCACTTTCGTCAACCCGGTGTTCTGCAAGTTGTTGGGCAAAGACAAGGAGGAGATCCTTGGAAGAAGGGATCACGATTTCTACGAGCCTGCCTTGGCCGATTCCTATCGGGCCGACGACCAATGGGTGATGGAGACCGGGAAGACCTTGGAAAGGACGGAGGAAAACATCTCTCCCCAAACTGGGAAAAAGCTTTACGTGCATGTGATTAAAGCCCCGCTTTACAACAGCGCGGGCCGGTTGATCGGCGTGCAAGGGATTTTCTGGGACGAGACCAAGCGGCACGAAGCGGAGCAGGAACTCGCGCGCGAACGGGCTCTGCTTCAGGCGTTGCTCAACAACACCCAGGATTCCATCTACTTCAAAGACCGCAAGTCGCGGTTCAGGCGGTGCAGCGCGGCGATGGCCAAACTCTTCAACGTGGAAAGTCCGGCCGAATTGGTGGGCAAGACGGACAGGGATTTCTTCACCGCCGAGCACGCCGAGCAGGCTTACCGGGACGAGCAGAAGATCATCCGCACCGGCAAGCCGCTCCTGGAAATAACCGAGAAGGAGACCTTTCCCGACGGCACGTGCCGTTGGGTCCTGACGTCAAAGATGCCCCTCCGGGACGAGGATCAGAAAATCATCGGGACGATGGGCATCTCCAAGAACATCACCAGGCTGATAGAAGCCGAAGAGGCCTTGCGTCGGGCCCGCGACGAGGCGTTGGCCGCGTCCCGCGCCAAGACCCAGTTCCTGGCGAACATCAGCCACGAGCTGCGAACCCCCATCCACACCATGATCGCGGCGGTGGAGATCCTGCTTAGGAAGGGCCTGAGCTCCGAGCAACGCCAGTACCTGGAGCGGATTCAGAACAGCGCCACCGTGCTTCTGGGACATGTGGACGAGATCCTGGACATGATTCGTTTGGACTCGACCAAGATGCAGTTGAATCCCAGACCGTTTGATCTGGAAGAGACCGTCGAGCGGGCCGCCGAGTTTCTCGCGCAATCGGCGCAGCGGAAGGGCTTGGAGCTGATTTGTGAGATCGAGCGGCGTTTTCCCAGGCTCGTCGGGGACGCAAGCCGGCTCCGCCAGGTGGTCCTTAATCTTCTCACCAACGCCGTCAAATACACCGAGCAGGGCGAGATCCGGCTCCGGCTCGAATTGCTTCATGAAGGCTCCCGGAGCGTCCGTTTTCGATGCGCGGTGGAGGACACCGGCGTCGGCATTCCCAAGGAGAAACAAAGGGCCATTTTCGAGGCCTTTCAACAAGCCGACGCTTCCGACGCGCGCGCGCATCAAGGATTGGGCCTGGGGCTGGCCATTGCCCAGGGCATCGTCAAGCTCATGGGAGGCGAGATCCGCCTCGAGAGCGAGAAAGGCCGAGGCTCCCGGTTCTGGTTTGATTTGGATCTGCCGGTTGCGCCGGATCCGAAGCCTTCGCCGCCTCCGCTGTGGAAAGGGTTTTCGGCCCTTGTGGTGGACGACCATCCCGGGAGCCGCCGCGCTCTGGCTTTCCTGGCGCGGCGCTGCGGCTTGCGGGTCGAGGAAGCCGGGGGCGTCGGGCATGCGATAATGAAGATCCAGGAAGCGGAACAGGCAAAGGCGCCTTACTGGGTGGTGTTTGTGGACGAGGGTCTTTCGGGAGTAAAGGGCGAGGAATTTGCGCGCACGCTCTGCAAAACCAACAAGCGCCCGCCTCGAGTGGTCCTTCTTCTTTCCTCGATGCGCAGTTGGGACCGCCTCGAGCCGGAGGCGGAGTCCGGGGTGTGGCGCTGCCTTCTCAAACCGCCTCCCCGTTCCCAGGTGGAAAATCTGCTTCGGGAATTGATCGCGCCTTGCCCTTTGCCGGGGGCGGAGGGCGAAGCGTTTGCCCTTGGGCCGCCTCCCAGGAGGCTCCGCATCCTGGTTGCCGAGGACAACGCCACCAATCGGTTCTTTGCTGTCAAACAGCTCGAAATCCTCGGGCACGCCTCGGAGGAGGCCGCTTCAGGCCGGGAAGCCCTGGAAGCGCTTGACAAAGGCCGGTTCGACGCGGTCCTGCTGGACTGCCAGATGCCGGAGATGGACGGGTACGCCGTGGCCAGGGAGATTCGCGCCCGGGAAGCGGCGCGCGGCCTGCCGCGCATCCCGATCGTGGCCCTTACCGCCAACGCCATGGAGACCGGCCGGCAGGCCGCTCTCCGCGCCGGCATGGACGGCTACCTTGCCAAGCCGATTACTTTGGAGAAATTGCGGGCCGCGCTCGACCGCCATGTGTTCGGCGTCGCCTCGGACTCTGGCGTCGGTTCGACCGAATCGACGCTGGAGCCGCCCCGGGCCGACAGTGAAAAAGGCGCTTCGGAAGCGCTGCCGCTTCTGGACCCTACAAATTTGAGCCTTCACGGTTTGGGCCGCGATTTGGGGCCTGAGGCCAGGTGGCGACGGCTCCTCCGCCTTTTTATTGAAGAAGAGGCGGCCGGCGCGTCGCGCGTCGCTCAAGCCGCTCAGGCCGGGGATCTGGAGGCCGCCGGCCGCGAGGCCCACAAGCTCAAAGGCGCAAGCCTGAGCGTGGGAACAAAACGGTTGGCCGAAGCCGCCGCCCGCGCGGAAGCGGCGGCCAACGCCGGCGATCGGGCTCTCCTCGCCGGGTTGCTCCCGGCGTTGGAAGCCGCGAGCCGCGAGACGTTTTCTCTCGTGAACCGACTTTTGGAGAATCCCGCTGCGGCTCTTGACTTTGACACTCTCCGAAGGGATGGGTAGCGTTGGCGGCGATGGAAATTCTGCATGCGCCTTGGCGAATCGAATACATCCTGGCGCCCAAGCCTAAAGCGTCGCACGGCTCTTTTCTGAGCGAAGCGGCCCGTTCTTCGGACGACGAGGCCCACTACGTGATCGCAAGGGAGAAAACCTGCTTTGCCCTTCTTAACCGTTATCCTTACAACGGCGGCCACCTAATGGTGGCTCCGTACAAGGAAACGGCCGATCTGAATGATCTGACCGAGGAGGAGCTGCGCGATCTGATGCTCTTGACGCGCCGGTGCGTCAACGCGCTCCAACGAACCATGAGCCCGGACGGCTTCAACATCGGCGTGAATCTGGGCCGCCCGGCCGGCGCTGGGGTGGAAAATCATCTTCATATCCATGTCGTGCCGCGATGGAACGGCGACACCAATTTCATGCCGGTGATCGCCGACACCCGGGTGGTCCCTGAGGCGTTGGAGGAAGTGGCCGCTCGCTTGCGCGCCGCCCTGGCCGAAGAGCGGGAGCCGCCGCACGGGCAGAGCGAGAAGTGACCCGCCCGCCGGTATGCTCAGCGAGACGCTTCATTTTGAAACTCCCAGGCTGGCGCTCCAGCTTTTAGGCAACGATCCCGCCAACCTGAGCGTTCTTCAGCAAGAACTGGGGATTAAAGCCGTCGCGCGAGGCGCCTGGATCCGCCTCGAAGGGCCGCCGGAAGCCGTGGGTCGGGCCCGCGAGCTGTTGCGCGCCCTGGAAGAGCGCGTCCGCAACGGCGGCGCGGTGCGTCGGCACGACTTTTCCCAGGCCCTGGCCGTGGTGAAGGACGAAGGGGGCGAAACCCTCGCCGCCCTGGATGCCGAGCGCATTCGGACTTCTTCGGGAAAAGCGGTCGTCAGCCCCAAGACGCCCGGCCAGAAACGCTATATCGAGGCCATCCGGCGGCACTCGCTTACCTTCGCTATCGGCCCGGCCGGAACGGGCAAGACGTACTTGGCCATGGCGATGGCCGTGTCGGCTCTGCGGGCCGGCGAGGCGCGGCGCATCATCCTCACGCGCCCGGCCGTGGAAGCGGGCGAGGCGCTCGGCTTTCTCCCCGGAGATTTGCAGGAGAAGCTCGCGCCTTACCTGCGCCCCCTCTACGACGCTCTCCATGACATGCTTCCCGCCGAAGAAATCCAGCGCCACATGGAACGCGGCGTGATCGAGATCGCTCCTCTGGCCTATATGCGCGGCCGGACGCTGAACAACGCCTTTATCATCTTCGACGAGGCACAGAACTCGACGACTGAGCAGATGTTCATGTTCCTCACGCGGATGGGCAACAACTCCAAGGCGGTGGTCACAGGCGACCTGACCCAGATAGATCTGCCGCCCCACAAGCCCTCCGGCCTGATCGAGGCCCGCCAGGCGCTTGCCGGCGTGGAAGGCATCGCCATCATCCAGTTTCGAAAGAAGGACGTGATTCGACACCCTCTGGTCCAACGCATTCTGGCGGCCTACGAGAAACATCGGGGCGCTTCTCATGAGGGAACTGACAGTTGAAAACCGGCATCCTGTCCGGAAGCTGAACCTGGCCTTGCTCCGTCGTCTCTGCCGCCGTCTGCTGGATCTGGAGCCGCTCGCCTCGCGCGCGCGCCGCGGCTACGCCCTTTACGCCGCGTTTCTCGACGCGCCGGCCATCGCCGAGATCAACCGAAGTTGCCTCCGGCACGAAGGGCCCACCGACGTGATCGCCCTGGATTACGCTCCCGAGGGCGGGGGC
>JAGHDA010000031.1 GCA_021160185.1 Verrucomicrobiota bacterium | reverse complement strand
TCCTTCGCGGGAAGCCTGAATTGTTCAGGCCGATTCTTGACGACCAGTTTCAGCCATTCCTGGGGATAGCCCGCGTTGCGCGGCCGGCCGTTTTCATCCTGGATGTAGCCGTCGTTGTACTTTCGGATGAGAAGCTCGGCCAGTTCCCTCCATTTCCGAACCGTCATTTCGGCGTGCGTTACAGAATAGTCCGTCAGGTAGCGAGTCATCAGCTTGGGGTTCTTGCGGCACAGCTCGCAGGCGGTCTTCTCCACAGCCGGTTGGAGAGCCAGGAAGGTTCCTTCCAGATCCTTCTGGAGCGCCTGCACGTCCTTGACCATGTCGCGGTAGCGGAGGTTGGTGAAGTTGGCGACGAAATTGAACACCCACCACGCCGAGTCCCACGAGAAGCGGTTGAGAGAGCCGACGGCGAACGAGCGAGGCGGCCTGGCGATTGCGCAGTACAGGGGGATGTAACAAGTGGTGTAGGTGTTGTCCACTCCGTACCAGAAGACGCCTCCGACCGGATCCGGCAACCAACTGCGCGATTGGGAGACAAAGGTATAAGCCGTCTGCTGCGTTGAGATCGGCCGCTCCCAGGCGTATTCCCGCCCGTCGACCTTCCAGGACAGCGGGCGCCACCGATCGGGCATGCCGAAGGGGCCGGCGTCGACGCCTTTGGTCATATCGAACCGGGTGCCCTCGTAATGGTCGCGCATCAGGGCGAAGACGTCAGCCAAGGCCAGTTTCTTGTCGGGCTTGATCCACAAGGGATACGGCTTGGCCCCTTTTTCGGCCCGATGATAAGCCGGGGAGAGAGACAACGAGGGCGCGGCGCGGCGGAAGACGCTCCACACCCGCATGGAACCGTAACGCTGGTTTTGGGGGGTGGAGGGGCAGTACGCCTCGTTGAACCGGAACGGCTCGCCGCTCTTGGGGTCATAGTATCCCTTCTTCACGGCGAACCGGATGACGTCCGGGCTGTAGATGCAGTTTTCCAGATCATGCAAGGGAAACGTCCCGATTCGCGCCTTGTTCGCATGGGCGCAGATGTAGCCGTCCGGGACCTTCCTCGCCACCCACACAACCTTTTTGCTCTTGGGCCCGGTCCCGATCAGCTCCATGATCCAGACCTCCTTGGGGTCGGCGATCGAGAAGGTTTCCCCTGTGGAGCGATAACCGTACGTCTCGGCCGCGGAAGTCATGACGCGGATGGCCTGGCGGGCCGTCTTGGCCTGGAGCAGGGCCAGGCGCATCAAGTCTTCGTACACCAGCGCGCCGCGCGGGTTGTGCAGCTCTTTCCTGCCGCCGAAGGTGGTCTCCCCGATCGACAATTGGTGTTCGTTCATCCAACCGACCACGGTGTAGGTGTGCGACGGGAGCGGAATCTTCGCGCCGCGGATTTCCAGCGTTTCCCCCGGCTTGTGATCCGCGGCGGGAAAGTGTTGGAGAATGGGGTGGTATTCGCCGTCGCAGGTGTAAGTGATCATGGTCGCCCCGTCAGCCGAGGCCCCTCGCGTGACCAATATGCTGGTGCAATCGGCATGAAGCCGGGCCCGCCCGAGAAGGAGGGAGGCCGCCGCCAAAACCAAACAACAAACGATTCTTCTCATCGCGCTCATAGCATGCTTGCCAATTGAGATCTTCTCCAGCCGATTTCCAAGGACGCCGCTCCGCCTTCTACAGGCTTCGCCCGTTCGCTTCGAGAAGCCGACGAGCCTTTGGAACAACCGCGTGACAACGAGCAGGCAAGGGGGTATCCTCAGGCCGAGGCAACAATGAAGCGCAAGATGGAACGGAACTCCAACGTCGGCGCCGCTCTGCGCAAAGGGCTCCTGGCGGCCTGCGGGGCGGCTCTTTTCTCTGTCGCAGCTCCCATGACAAAGGGGGCCGACGTCCTGGATTTTCTCCAAAAACAAGCGAAGCGGGACTGGAGCGGCGCGCCGCGGCAAGTCCTCGCGTTCTACTACACCTGGTATGGAACGCCGGCGCGCCACGGCCGCTGGATCCACTGGGCCGGAGTGGATCCGGAAAAAGGCGAAATCCGGACCTCCACACACTACCCCGCCCTGGGAGCGTATGATTCCCACGATCCGAAGCTCATCGACACCCACATTAGAATGGCCAAAGAATCCGGACTGAGCGGCTTCATCGCCACCTGGTGGGGCCAAGGAACATTCGACGACCAGGCCTTCCGCGTCCTGCTGGATCGCGCCGAGGCCCAGAAATTCCACGTCACGGTCTACTGGGAGACCGCTCCGGGCAAAGGGGAAGCGCAGATTCGCCGGGCCGCGGCGGACTTGAGTTACATCCTGACCAACTACGCCGCCCGCCCGGCTTTTCTGAAGCTTCGGGGCAAGCCGGTGATTTTTGTTTACGGGCGAACCCTCGGCCAGGTTCCCTACAACGCGTGGCCGGAAATCATCCGGCGCGTCCGGGCCCGCGCGGGCGACTTCCTGCTCATCGCGGACCGTTACAGTGAAGCCTACGCGCGGATGTTCGACGGCGTCCACACCTACAACATCTGCGGAAAAATCCGCGGCATGTCCCTGGACCAAGTCCGAGGTTGGGCGCGCCAGGCTTACGGCAAAGCGACGGCCCTGGCGCGGCGGCATCGGCGCGTGAGCTGCGTCACCGTCATCCCGGGCTACGACGACACCAAGATCCGTCGGCCGGGCCTGAAGGCGGAACGACGGGGCGGACGGCTTTACGAAACCTTGTGGCGCGAGGCGGTCCGCGCCGATCCCGATTGGATCCTGATCACCTCCTGGAACGAATGGCATGAAGGCTCGGAGATCGAGCCCAGCAGGGAATTCGGCGACCTTTACCTGCGCCTGACCCGCCGCTTCGCGCCGGCGTTTCTGCGCTCGGCTCCGGCCAAGACGCCGGCCGCCGCGGCGGCAAAACCCGGCAAGGAAATCGAGACGATCCGGGCGCTTTTCCGGAACCGGCCGATAGGGCTCCTGCCCGACCTGGGGGGGGAACTGCCGTTTAGGCTTCTGGACTGGGGCCTGAAGGTCCGGGCGCTCTCGTGGGAGGAGCTGACGCAGAAGGCGCCGTTGACGGCCGAACGTTTCCCCGTCCTCCTCTGGACCGGGGGCGAGCGCTATCGCAGCTCGATCCGGAAACCGGGCGACGTCATCGCCGGGCTTCAGGGCTATCTCCGGTCGGGCGGATTGCTGGCGGCGGTTCCCAGCGAACCGTTTCCGTTCTATTACGACGAGAGCCAAGAAGGCGCAGCCGCCCCGGTCGCGCGCCGATTGGGACTGCCCGTCGCCATGGGATGGGAAACCCCGCCGACGGGGCGAAAGCTCTTCTTCGAGACGGTGAGCCAAAGACTCCCAGGGTTGCCGAAGCGATTCCCCTTCCCCGCCCAAGGCGATCTGCGATGGCGGCCCGCCAACCCCCGCTTTGTCGAAAACGGCCGCTACATTCCCCTCATCCGCCTGAAGGACACGGATGGAAGGGACTACGGCGACGCCGCCGCGCTGGCGGCTTTCGATTCGGGGCCGCTCCGCGGCGGACGGACGGTGTATGTGTGGATGGGCGCGCCCGGGGCCGCGGGAGCGGACCGCTTCTACGCCGCTCTTCTCCGGTTCCTGGGCGAGGAAGCGAACGCGGCGCGGCCCTGACGCGCCTCAAACCGGAGGCCGAAATCGCTTGGCCCAAGGCGGAAGCGGGGATAGATTTTTTCCGATGTCCGAGCCGTATGAAGAAATCCTCGCCGGAGAAACGTGGCTGCGCCTGCCGCCCAGCTCGCGGCACGAGGAGGTGTGCGGCAGGCTCCACGCCCTGGTGGCCAAGGCCCTTGCCGCTCCCGTCGGGCAGGAACTGCGCCTTCTGCCGCCGCGCTCGATGATCGAGCTCCGCGCCGGAACCATGCTCCGTCCCGACATGGCGGTGGTGAACGCCGAGGGCAAGACGCTTCTCGTGGCGGAAGTGATTTATCCGGGAGACCACCAGCCCGACACGGTGGTCAAAAAAGCGGCGTATGAAGAGAGCGAGGTCGAGAGGCTGTGGATGGTCGATCTTCGTTACAACTGCGTCGAGGTTTACGAGCGCGGTCCCTACGGCCTGGCTCTGCGGCGGAGCCTCGCCGGGATGGACCTTCTGAGCGAGGAGTTTCTCCCCGCCTTGGAACTGCGCATCGCCGAACTGTTCGAACAATAGAGACCGACCCGCCGAGAAGGCGACTCAGCCCTCGCGGTATTCCTCGCCGAAGACTTCCCGCCAGGCTTTGCGATAAGCGTCCGACGCCGCCGGGCCGAAACAGACCAGGCTGACCTCTTCGATCGAGGGCTCCTGATCCAAAAACGCCTTGCACTCCTTGATCGCGATCCGCGCGGCCTGATCCAGCGGGAAGCGGTAGGCCCCTGTGCTGATGGAAGGAAAGGCGATCGTGCGGACGCCGTGTTCCACAGCCAGCTTGAGGCTGTTCCGGTAACAGGCGGCCAACAGTTCCGGTTCGCCGCGGTTTCCCCCGCGCCACACCGGCCCGACGGTGTGGATCACATGCTTGGCCGGCAGCCGATATCCCTTGGTGATTCGCGCCTCGCCGGTCGGGCAGCCGCCGAGTCCACGGCATTCCTCAAGGAGTTCAGGCCCCGCAGCGCGGTGGATCGCGCCGTCCACGCCGCCCCCGCCCAACAACGAGCTGTTGGCGGCGTTCACGATCGCGTCCGTCTCCTGCTTCGTGATGTCTCCTTCGACGATGCGGATTCTCTCCTTGGCCGGTTTCATGACATTCTCGATGCCACACCGGCGGGCCATGTCAAGAGAAGGCCGCGGGAGCGCTTAAAGCGCCGTTCGGCAAATCCCTCCCCAGCGCGTTCGGTTTCCGTCCCGCCACGCGGAACCCCGCCGTCAAAGCGCAAGCTCCGAAAAAACGCCTCTCGCCTTCTTCTCTACAAAACCCCTTTGCCGCGGCCGGAAACCGCGCCGGCTATCGGTCGAGGCGCGCTCTGACGCAGGTCGAGCACGACGATTTCATTGCGGCCTTTCTTCAGCCAGCCCGCGGGACAGTAGAGCCGATACTGAGGGCCGATGTTCCAATACCGGCCCAGGTTGTGCCCGTTGATCCAGACGTAGCCCTTCTCATACAGGCTCATGTCGATAAACGTGTCGGCCGCGCGTTTCAGATTGAAAGTCCCCTTGAAAATCCCTCCGGGACGAGGACGCGCCGGCTTGGTCTTGCCCAGGGAAAGGATCCACCGATCCGTCAAGGGAAACGGAAACATCTCCCAATCCACAATCGGCGTGTCTCCAAGCTTTGCCTCTCCGTACAAACCCTTCCGGTCCGATTCCATCGCGATGGTGAAATTGATGTGGCCCATGGCTTCCACCAGCACCTCCAGAACCGCCGGCTTCTCGCAGGCGGGAAGCTTGATCGCGCGCCTGCCCAGCCGCCGATCGAGCGCGCCGATGAATTTCCCGTCCACAAACACTTCCCCGTAGTCGTGGAGGTTGGCCATTGTCAACGTCCGCTCTCCGCCTGCGGGGATTCGGGCGCGATACAGCATCAGCCCCTGATTCTGTCCCAGAGCTTCAAAATAAGTCGGCTCCTTGACGCGGACAGGCGGCGGCAGATGCTCCCAGAGCCCGGTCCACCGTTCGAGCGAAACAGGCGCGATGCGCATGACCGGAACCGGGCCGGGCGGCGGAGGCGGCTTCTCCCCGGCAGGCAGGCGCGCGGCCAAAAGCTCACGATACTTGAAATACGCGGGGGTGGCGCGCCCCTGCTCGTCCACCGGCGCGCCGTAGTCGTAGCTGGTCACATCCGGCTGATACCCTCCCTTGCCCCCGCTGTTGGCGCCTGCGGTCAGGCCGAAATTCGACCCTCCGTGAAACATGTAAAGGCAGAAGGATTTCCCGGCGCTCATATAAAACTTCAAAAGGCGGCTGATATCCGTCGGTCTCCAATCGCTTTCCCCCCAGTGGCGCAGCCAACCGGGGTAAACCTCCGAGGCAAACACGGGCACGCCGGGATTCATCTCCCGCGCCAGTTTCCAGTGCTCCTCCTTGGTTCCGGTGTCCAACCCCACAGCCACGCCGGGAAGAACCACCCCTTCCAGGTAATGCCGGCCGGGGCCGTCGGCCGTATAAAACGGGCCGGCGACCCCCTCCTTGATCCACAGTTCGCGGAGCCACTCCATGTACCTGCGGTCGCGGCGCGGATAGCTGCCGTACTCATTCTCAAGCTGCACCAGCAGAATCGGCCCCCCGTTCTTGACCAGATTCGGCCGAATGATTTTGGCCAACTCGTGAAAGTATCGCGCCACCGCCCGGGTGTAATGCGGGTCCATGCACCGGAGCTTCACGCCGGGCCGGCGCAGCAGGTAGGACGGAATCCCGCCCAGGTCCCATTCCCCGCAACAGTACGGGCCGGGCCGGAACAGCACCCACATGCCCTCTTCCTTGGCGATCCGCAAGAACCTGGCCGTGTCCAGGCTTCCCCCGCTGAAATCATATTGCCCCTCCGCAGGCTCGTGCGCGTTCCAGAAGACATATACGGACAAGGCGTTCAACCCCATGGCCTTCGCCATCCGGATGCGATGCCGCCAGTAGTCGGCCGGAATGCGCTCAGGATGCAATTCCCCGGCGCGAATCTGGAAGGGCTTTCCGTCCAACAAAAAATCCTTCTCCCCGAGGACAAAAGTGTGCCTCTTCCCGTCATTCGGCCTCGGCGGCGGCGCGCCCCGCGCCCCGACAAGTGACGGCCCGCACAAAAGCACACACAACGCGCTGACAATCCTGATTTTCATCGCTGCTACAACCGCATCCTTGCCCTTCCGGCGAATGCGGCATTTTCCCTCATTCTACCCGGCCTCCCATGGCGGGCAACGACCAAAACACGAGAACGCCCCTCTACTTCAAGGGATGAGAAACGGGACTCAAGGCCGCCTTTGCCTCCCGCCGCAGGCGGACCGATCGAGCGCCGCCTCGCTCTCTCGCCTTTCTCCGGGAAGGAGAAGCGGCCGAGATGAAACTCCAAGCCGGATCCAGGATGGGCGAAAGACTGATGGACTTGCGCCTCCGAAAAGCGTGAGAAAGAGCGGCCGTATGCGCCGTAATGACCCTTTCTCTCTCCCGCGCCATAAAAATAAGGGGCGTTTTGTCCCTTGAAGAAAGGAGGCCTGATCTGTATCTTGTTGCAATCCAATATGTTATATTGTTTCCAATCCCAGGCAGTGAATCTGCTGTTCACGGTAAGGGGAATGAGATATAGTTACAGCATCGCCCACAGGTTCAACGAGAAAGAAGGGTTGGCTGAAACCAGCGTCCCGCTGCGAAAGGGAAGGAAAGACGTTTTTCCCTTTCGTGAAGCGAGCAAGCCGGTCGGTCGCGCTGGACGCCCAAACCGCCGATGAAGTCGAAACGTCCCTCACGCAAACGCGCCGGGAAACGGGCCGAGGGTCCGAACTGGGGTTTTGTCGCGGCTTACGCGGCGGCGATGATTCTTCTGCTGTGGGTGTGGCAGGAAACGGTGTTCAGCCAGTTTGCGGCGCGCGCCATTCCCTACAGCGAGTTCAAGGCTCATCTGGCCCGCGGCGAACTGGTGGAGGTTTCCATCGGGGAAACCGAGATTTACGGAAAGATCCAGCCGCGCCCAGGCAAGCCCCCCGCCGCAGCCGCCCCGACCAACGCGCCGGCATCCAAGGCTGCGAAGGCTTCTCCCGCCCGGCCGTTTGCCTTTCGCACTGTGCGGGTGGAGGATCCCGACCTAACCAAAGAGCTCGAGAAAGCGGGCGTGCGGTTTTCGGGAAAGCTGCCCAACGCCCTGACGGAATTTCTGCTCTCGTGGGTTTTGCCGATCCTGTTGATGGCGGCTTTGTGGATATGGCTGGCGAGGCGGTTCGAAGCGCCCGGCCAGTCCATGCTCGCGTTCCGGCGGAGTCGGGCTCGGTTGATCGTGGACAAGCAGACCGGCGTCCGGTTCAGGGACGTGGCCGGATGCGAGGAAGCCAAGCTGGAACTGGCTGAGGTGGTGGATTTTCTGAAGCGTCCGCAGCGATATCGGGAGCTGGGCGCGCGCATCCCCAAGGGCATCCTGTTGGTGGGCCCGCCGGGCACGGGCAAGACGCTCTTGGCGCGGGCGGCGGCCGGCGAGGCGAAGGTTCCCTTCTTCTCGATCAGCGGGAGCGATTTTGTGGAGATGTTCGTGGGCGTGGGGGCGGCCCGCGTGCGCGACCTTTTCGAGCAGGCCCAGAAACGCGCCCCTTGCATTGTCTTCATCGACGAGATCGACGCCATCGGCCGCCAGCGCGGCGTGCATATGGGGCCGGTCAACGACGAACGGGAGCAGACCCTTAACGCCCTGCTGGTGGAGATGGACGGCTTCGAGCCGAACTCGGGGGTCATCATCTTGGCCGCCACCAATCGGCCGGAGATCCTGGACCGGGCGCTGCTTCGTCCGGGGCGGTTCGACCGGCAAATCGTCGTGGACGCGCCCGACTTGGAGGGGCGCCGGGCGATCCTTGAAGTCCACGTCCGAAACAAACCGCTGGCCTCGGACGTGGATCTGCGCCGGATCGCGGCGGCGACGGCCGGCTTCTCCGGCGCGGATCTGGCCAACGCGGTGAACGAAGCGGCCCTCCTGGCCGCCCGGCGCGGCGCCAAACGGATCGCCCAGCAGGACCTGGAAGCGGCGGTCGAGAAAGTCATCGCCGGCCCCGAACGAAAGAGCCGGCATCTCACCGAGTCGATCAAGCGCCGGGTGGCCTATCATGAAACAGGCCACGCCTTGGTCGGCGCGCTCAGCCCCCACACGCCGCCGGTCCGGAAAATCAGCGTCATCCCCCGCGGCCACGGGGCGCTGGGCTATACGCTGCAATTGCCCGAGGAAGACCAGTGCCTGCTCACCCGCAGCGAACTGCTCGATCGGATCAAGACTCTGCTGGGCGGCCGCGCGGCAGAGGAAATCGTCTTCGGCGAAGTGAGCACCGGCGCGCAAAACGACCTGGAACGCGCCACCCAACTGGCCCGTCAGATGGTCGTCCTTTACGGCATGAGCGAACGGACGGGCCTGGCCCACTGGGCGCAAAAGGCCCCCGGTTTCGCAGGCGACGGGGAAGCGGGGCTCCAGCGGGACTGCAGCGAGCAAACGGCCCGGGAGATCGACGAGGAAGTCCGCAAGCTGCTGGAAGACGCTTACGCTGAGGCAAAGAAACTTCTGATCTCGAACCGGAAAAGGCTCGAGCGCGTCGCCGCGGAGCTCCTTCGCCGCGAAACATTGGACGGGGACTTTTTCCGCAAGCTTTTGGAAACCGAAGAACCGGAAACGCCGGGGCGCGGCGAGCCCCGGGCTTCTCTGCAAAACAAGGACATACAAACAAAACGATAGGAAGCTTATGGACCTGAACAAATTCACAGAACGATCCCAAGCGGCCTTGATGGAGGCCCAGAACATCGCCGCCCGCAACCAGCATCAGGCGGTGGACGCGGAGCACCTGGCTCTGGCGCTGGTGGAACAGGAGGACGGCCTTGTGCCCCGCCTGCTCGAAAGGAGCCAGATTTCGCCCGCGCTGGCGAAGGCCAAGCTCGAAGAGGAACTCGCCAAAATGCCGCGGGTGAGCGGCGCCGCTCCGGCGGGGCAAGGCGTCTACGTGACCCAGCGGCTGAACAAACTGCTCGTCGCGGCCCAGGACGAAGCCAAACGGCTCAAGGACGAATACGTAAGCGTCGAGCACCTGGCGCTGGCGATGTTCCAGGAGCCGAGCGGCTCGGGCGTGGGCCGCGTCTTCAAGGAGCTTGGGCTGACGCGCGAGGCGTTCTTGAAAGCGCTGACCGAGGTGCGCGGCAACCAACGGGTGACCAGCGCCAATCCCGAGGCCACTTACGAAGCGCTCGAGAAATACGGGCGCGACCTGACCAAGCTGGCGCGCCAGAACAAGCTGGACCCGGTGATCGGCCGGGACAACGAAATCCGCCGTTGCATTCAGGTCCTCTCCCGCCGCACGAAGAACAACCCGGTTCTCATCGGCGAGCCGGGCGTGGGCAAGACGGCGATCGTCGAGGGGCTCGCCCGCCGGATCGTGGCCGGCGACGTGCCCGACAGCCTCAAGGAGAAGCAAATCGTGCAACTGGACATGGGCGCGCTGATCGCCGGGGCCAAGTTCCGCGGCGAATTCGAGGAGCGCCTCAAGGCCGTGCTCCAGGAAGTCACCCGCGCCGAAGGGCGCATCATCCTCTTCATCGACGAAATCCACACCGTGGTGGGCGCGGGCAAGGCCGAAGGCTCCATGGACGCGGGCAACATGCTCAAGCCGATGCTCGCCCGGGGCGAGCTGCACTGCATCGGCGCCACCACGTTGGACGAGTACCGCAAGCACATCGAGAAAGACCCCGCCCTTGAGCGCCGCTTCCAGCCCATCATGGTCGAAGAGCCCTCGGTCGAGGACACCGTCTCCATCCTCCGCGGCCTCCGCGAGCGCTATGAGCTTCATCACGGGGTTCGCATTCAAGACGCCGCGCTGGTCGCCGCGGCGCAACTCGCCCACCGCTACATCTCGGACCGTTTCCTCCCCGACAAGGCCATCGACCTGGTGGACGAAGCCGCCGCCAAGCTCCGGACCGAAATGGAAAGCATGCCCGAAGAGCTGGAACAGCTCGAGCGGCGCATCATGCAATTGGAAATCGAACGGGAGGCCCTCCGCAAGGAAAAGGACCAGGCCTCCAAGGAGCGGCTCGCCAACCTTGAAAAAGAGCTGGCTGAGCTCAAAAGCCAGCGGGACGCCTTCAAGGCCCAATGGGAAAACGAGAAACAGACCATCGACCAGATCCAGAAGCTGCGCGAAGCCCTCGAACTGGCGCGCAACGAGATGGAAAAGGCCCAGCGGGAAGGCGACCTGACCCGCGTGGCGGAAATCAAATACGGCAAGCTCCCCGAGCTGGAAAAGCAGCTTCATGAGCTCGAACAAAGAGCCGCCGCCCAAGAGCAATCCCGCCTCCTCCAGGAAGAAGTCACCCCCGACGAAATCGCCGAGGTCGTTTCCCGATGGACGGGCATCCCCGTCTCGCGCCTCCTCGAAGGCGAACGGGAAAAGCTCCTCAAGCTGGACCAGATCCTTCACGAGCGCGTGGTGGGGCAGGACGAGGCGGTCGCCGCGGTGTGCGACGCCGTGATCCGGGCCCGCTCCGGGCTGAAGGATCCAAAGCGGCCCATCGGCTCGTTCATCTTCCTCGGCCCCACCGGCGTGGGCAAAACGGAGCTGGCCCGGGCCCTCGCCGAGGCGCTCTTCGACACCGAAGAAAACATGATCCGCATCGACATGAGCGAGTACATGGAGAAGCACTCGGTGGCCCGGCTCATCGGCGCGCCTCCGGGCTACGTC
This sequence comes from Verrucomicrobiota bacterium, assembly GCA_021160185.1. Taxonomy (GTDB): domain Bacteria; phylum Verrucomicrobiota; class Verrucomicrobiia; order Limisphaerales; family CAZBKV01; genus JAGHDA01. Next base: position 2,420 of record JAGHDA010000031.1, on the reverse strand, counting down.
GGCTATGAGGAAGGAGGCCAGCTTACCGAAGCGGTTCGCCGCCGCCCTTACAGCGTCCTGCTCTTCGACGAGATCGAGAAGGCCCACCACGATGTGTTCAATATCCTGCTCCAGCTTCTCGACGACGGACGGCTCACGGACAGCCACGGGCGCACGGTGGATTTCCGGAACACCATCGTGATCATGACCTCAAACATCGGCAGCCCTTACCTGATCGAAAACGCCAGCCAAAGCGGCGAGATCCCTGAGCCGGTCCGCAATCGGGTGATGAGCGAGCTGCGGGCGCACTTCCGCCCCGAGTTCCTCAATCGGGTGGACGAGATCGTCCTGTTCAAGCCGCTGACCCTCGAGGAGATCAAGCGCATCATCGACCTGCAACTCAAGCTCCTCCTCGCCAGGCTCGCCGAACGCCGCATCGAGCTGGAGCTCACCGACGCGGCCAAGGAACACATCGCCCGCGAGGGCTACGATCCGGTCTACGGCGCGCGGCCGCTCAAGCGCTTCCTCCAACGGCATGTGGAAACACCGTTGGCCCGAAAGATCCTGGCCGGCGAGGCGCCGGACAACTCCCGCATCATCGTGGACTTCAAGAACGGCGTGCTCCAATTCAACGTTGTCCCCGGCCGCGGCGAATCGTAGAAACCCGGCGCACCGAGCGCTTCCCCAACCGGGATTTCGCGAGGAACGAAGAACGCTTCGGAAATGTCTCAGTAGAACGGAAGGGTAAGAAAACTGGACCGAGCAACTGAACCAAGCTTATGAACCGAAATGATATGAAACTCCTCATCGTCGCCGATCTGGGCAAGCTCCGCGCCTTGCGCGTCCAATACCACAAGAATCGCTCCCCGTCCGTCGAGGCGCTGGAGGAGTTTTCCTTTGAAGACGCGCACCAACGCGTGGTGGAAAAGGTGTCCGATCTGGCCGGCCGCCACAAAGGGCCTTCGCCTCACCCGGGCGCGGCTCCGGTGGCGGACGATCACAACCTGCGGCTGGAAACCCGGCGGCGCATCGTCAAGCAGATCGCCAAACAAACCGCCCAGCTGGTCCGCGCCCACAACCCGGAAGGCTTCTGGTTCGCCGCCCCAAAAGACATCTGCAACCAGATCCTCGAGGAACTGCCGCAGGAAATCCGCGCCAAGGCGGCTGCGACCGCCCCCCGCGATCTGACCAAACTGCCTCCGCGAGAACTGGTCGAGATTTTCGACCCGGAAGCCTTCAAGCGTTTTGCGCCCCGAGGCGCTCCCTGAAGCCGCGCCTTTAAAAACCTCCGACGCAACGTTCGCTCCTGCGCCCACCGCGCAGGAGCGAATTTCACGGCTTGCGCTCCGTCGCGCTCATCGCCAGGCGTTTCGGATCCACCCGCCGCCGAGGACCAAATCGCCTTTGTAAAAAACCGCGGCCTGTCCCGGCGTCACCGCCCGGAGCGGCTCACTTGGAATCACCTCCGCCTCGCCGCGGCCGCGGGGAATCACGCGCGCCGGCGCGCCGGGGTGCTTGTAGCGGATCTTGACCGTCGCCTCAAAGGGCTCGCTCGGGTCGGCCAGGGCAATCCAGTTGCACCGCTCGACGCAGAATCCGCGGCAGAGGAGCTCCTCCGCGCCGCCGATCACGACCCGGTTGTTCTCCGCGTCCAAGGCTGCCACATACCGCGGGCTGCCCGCGGCCACGCCGAGCCCCCGCCTCTGACCTACAGTGAAAAACGCCACGCCTTCATGCCGCCCAAGCCGTCGGCCGGCGGCGTCTACAACTTCCCCGGGGCGGCGCGGCACAAGCCCTCTTTCCCTCAGGAACCGGCGATAGTCTTTGCCAGGGACAAAACACACCTCCCTGCTTTCGCCCTTGCCAGCCGTGGGAAGTCCGAGCCGGCGCGCCAGCTCTCTCACTTCGGTCTTTGTGAGGCCGCCCAGCGGAAACAGCGCGCGGGAAAGTTGTTCCTGGCTCAGGAAGGCCAGGAAATAGCTCTGGTCGCGGGCCGCGTCTTTCCCTTTGCGCAGCAGAAACCGGCCCTCGGCGCCGCGCTCCACGCGCGCGTAATGTCCGGTGGCCACATAGTCCGCCCCAATCGCCAAAGCCCGCTCCAGCATCGCGCCGAACTTGAGCCGGGCGTTGCACACCGCGCAGGGATTGGGCGTGCGGCCCCGCGCGTATTCCTCGGCGAAGTAGCGAACAACCTCTCTCTCAAATCGCTCGGTCTCATCCAGCGCGTAAAATGGAACGCCCAGCCTGGCGCAAACGGCCCGCGCGTCCGCAGCCGCTTCCGCGCCGGCGCCGGCCGCCTCCTGCACCCGCAACATAAAGCCCGCCACCTCGTACCCCTCGGCGGCCAGCAAGGCCGCCGCCGTCGAGCTGTCCACCCCGCCGCTCAAGCCGACCGCCACCCTTTTCTTCCGCTCCAAACCCATGCTTGGCAACCTACCACC
>JAGHDA010000220.1 GCA_021160185.1 Verrucomicrobiota bacterium | reverse complement strand
GAGCCCTACTACGCCGATCGGAAGGCGCTGCATTGCCCCGTTGACAGCGGCGACATCGACAACAGCTATTTGATGAACGGCTTCATCGACTTCTTTGTCGCGCACATGTTCAATGGCGATTGGGATGGGTTCTTTGGCGCCTATAAGACAGGGGGATTGCCCGGTTTGAAGCTGTCCAGCATCCCCGAACCGGCTGAGACCATTGCCTTTGGGGAGAAGAAGGCGGGCTCCAAGGGCGACGCCTACATGGATATCTGGCCCCCGGAGTACGGCAGCGATCATTTGCTTGAGGTGGACCATGGCAAGCATCGGTTGGGCGGGGGCGATCGGACCGGCGGAGCAAACTATGGCTTCGCTGACGGCAGTGTGCGCTTCCTGAAGTATGGAGCCGCCTTTAATCCGCGCAATCTCTGGGCGGTCACGAAAGAATTCAGGAACGCTCCGCCTCCGCAGCTGTAGGCGGACCCTTCGAGAGGAAAACAACCCTCACGATCAAGACGCTTGGAACTATCGCTCCCGCGCCGCCGTCTGCCTGGCCCAGGCAAACGAGCGAGCTGCTGAGCCGCGCGCCCGCGAAGACGGCGCGCCGCCCGCGTCCGCGCAAGCGCCGGCCTCCGGGCGGCGTTCGTGGGTCGCCCGGACGCCGTTTGCCTCCTGCCCCGGACGGGAGCGGACGGGGACATGCTCTGCCTCGGCATGCGCCTCAAGCAGGTATCGACGCCAACATCCGGATCCCCGCCGGCCACGCCGCCTACACCAGCGTCGACCGCGCCCTTCTGGGCGAGCTCGTCCCGCAGGCCTTCTAGAGCAGGGCAGTGCGGTCTGTGCCGGCGCGCCATAGTCCCCCAGGCCGTTGCCGGTCCGCTGCGCTATGTAAGGAGTGGGGAGACTCAGTTGTCGTGGCGCGGCTTTCAAACGAGGCGGCCTTGCTTCTTCTATTCAGACTGCAACCGGAAGAAGCGTTTTGTGTCCGAGGCGGGCAGGGTCACCTGATAATGATCGCCCACGATTCGTGGCGGGGCCGGTTCGACAGTCCAGCTTCCGGCCGGCGACAGGCCGCTGCTGGTTTGCAGGGTGAGTCCGGTCCAGTTGGTGGACCATGTCAGTTCGATCTGGCGCGGGCCGACCAACGCGGCTCGGAGTCTCGGGCGGTCCCTGTCCGCCCCGATGGCCAAGGTCCGCATCGCTTGATAGGTTTCCCAATCCATCTCGGGGTGGCTGCCGGTCAGGTCCACGCCTTTGCCATAGCTCGCGCTGGCGCGGAAGTTGTATTGCAGGTGCGCCCAGTCGTTGAAGCCATGCAAAATGGCGAGGGCGGCATCGGCTGCTCCGCGAGCCGGATCCATCCAGACGGGAGCCGGCCCATGCCATCCCACCACCAAGGAATTGATGTCTTTGGCGACCGCCGTTTCCGTGGCGTTCGCGTTCCAGTTCCAGTTCACCGGGCTATGCGTAGCCAGGTAGGCGTAATGATCGTTGTAACCGTCTCCGTCCGTATCGACAAAAAACACGTTGGTTTGTCCTGGCGCTCCGCCGATGCCGTCCGGTTCGCTCAGTTGATTTTCATCCAGATCAGGCAACGCGGTTCGTGAATAATCCAGCGGTCGTCCGGGAACAAAGTCTTCGAACTGCCGGCTGTAGTTCATGACGCTCAGATAGTTGGGCTTGCCGTTGATTGAATCATCGCCGCCGTGCCGCAAACCCAGCGTGTGGCCCAACTCGTGCATGAAGGTGGCGGCCTGTTGATCGGCCGTGCCGACTCCGCCCGTGAAGCCCCCGAGCGTCACCAGAAAGTCGTTTCCGCCCACTTCGGCCAGCCCCGAAGAGGTTGTCGTCCGCCACACCCCGCCGCTTCGGCGCTGATACTGATGAGCGAAGATACAGTAGCGAAACACCGCGCGCTTGGCTGCCAGGCGATTGATGTTTGCGCGGTCGGCCTCGGCGCCGAACCAGAGGCGCGTCAGGGTCTCCCAGTCCTCGGGCGCCTTGAGAAACGGGATCTCGGGGATGGCCTCGGCCTCGCTGAGATCGATATGCAGCGCGATGCCGTTCGTGCCGTCGGGGTTTTCTACCGGCGCCTCGGCAAAGGCTTGCACCACTTGCTGAATCGCGTTGGTGTCCGGTCGGTGGGAATGCCCCTCCCCCGTCATGTAGTCCACTTCCACGAACAAGTCCTTATGTCGCGGGTTGGCGCCCAGCGCTTTGAGATCCAGGTCCGCCGCGCCATCGCCGTCCACGTCCAAGCCGTCTTCTTCCCAACTGTCCGGCAACCCGTCTCCATCCCGATCCAGCGAGGTTAAAACGATGACCTCGGCGCCATCCGGCCGGGCGGTTTTGGCATGCACGACGATGGCGCCCTCGGCGTTCATGCCCAATTGCGCGTATTCAAGGTCGAGAATGCCGCCGGGCGGATCGGGGACGGGCGCGCCGGGATACACCTCGCCCATCTCCGCAGGCGGGAGCCCGCCGTAAACGCGGCCGAGCAGCACCGGCAGCGTTGTGCGGCCAAGGGTGAAGGAATAGACATCGAAAGTCGTTTTGAACCAAGGGGAATGTTGCAGCCCCGCCCACACCGGCGTTTGGAATACCATCTCCGGGAGGAACTCACCCTCCGGTCCCGCCGGAAACTTCCCGTTGCTCAGCCCGGCGGTCATGCCATTGCCGGAGGTAAACTCAGGAGCAACCCGCCCGGACGGATCCCAGTGGGCGGGAGACACGGGCGAGGGATCGCTATAGCCGGTGATCCGCGTCAGCCGTCCGTTGGCATACGCGAACAGGTGATCATGCCAGTCGGGTGTGGCGGCCAGAAACGCCACTTGGCCATGATTGTTCATGCCGACCATGCGCAGCGCGTACACTGTGATGTTGTTGGTGATGCCTTCTATGAAGAACGAAAGCGTGTCGCCTTGGGCCACGATGTTGGTCCAGGTTCCGCCCCGAGGTCGGTAAAGGATGGCCTGCTTCGAAGTTGAGCCGTCGGGCATGTTCGCGGAAACCTTGGCGGCAAAGCACAGGTCGCCACGGTCGCTGAGCCACACCGCTGCCTCGTCGGCGGCGTTGGGCGAGCCGGCGAACGCAAACGTGCCCGTCACCTCGCCGCCGCCCGGGGCGGGATCGCCGACTTTCAAAACAAGCTGCCAGCCGGGAGATTCCGG
>JAGHDA010000133.1 GCA_021160185.1 Verrucomicrobiota bacterium | reverse complement strand
GAGGGTTTCGGCGCGGATCGGCGCGAAGCGCGCGCCCGTTTCACGGAGCTCTTCGAGCCGGTCGATCAGGCCTTCGATCAGTTGGCGTTCCAAGTTTTCCACCGCGGGCGAGGATACGCGCAAAGAGCAGGCGAAACAGCGCGATTTTTGCCGGGAGCTATTCCGAGACCGTTTTGTTGGGATGGAACACCTGTTGCCAAAAAGAGAATTGGAAGTGTTCTTCGACCTGGCGGTCGGGCCAGATCCGAAGGGTCACCAAGTAGCCGCCTTGGGGTTCGATGTAACTGCCTCGCCATCGCCAGGGAGGATCCACGGCCATTTCAAGCGCGATCTCCGAGGGCGTTCCTCGAGGCGCCAGTTTCCATCGGTAAGAGCCTTCGTTCGGGAGCGGGGGGGTGAGGCGGCTTTGACCGCAGGCTTCGATGCGCAGGGGCGGCAGCGGCTCGCCGGTCATGTTGTAGACGACAATCCAGGAGACGTTTGCCTGGCGGAGGGAGATGAAGAAGGCGATCAGCACGGACAGCGCGCCCCCGACCAGGATCCAGAAGCGTTTTTTCGAGAGCCAGTAAGTTTTCATGGAGCTTCCGTTTGAGCTAGAGCGAGCTTGCGCTCCTGTTTGAGTCGGCGTCGGATGGTTTCGATCCGGCCGGTCACGCCCAGAAGAATCAGCCAAAGCATCAGGTTTCTGGGTTGGGTGAGCACGCGTTCCAGGGTGCTGTGGACGTAGTTCAACCCGCAGCCGACGGCGATCCCGAAGCTCATCCACCGGAGGAACGAATGGCCGAAGAAAAAGAAGCCTTTGGCGTTCCGCCATAACGCGACGCCGATGAAAACCAGGTAGCTGAGAAGCCCCAGATAACCGTTTTCCGCGAGCAGCAGATAATAATGGCTTTCCACCACAGCGTTGGGCTTCTCCGGATTGACCCGCATCCCCCGTCCTTCAACCCACGCGTAGTAGATCTCGGCGTAGCGAAAAGGCGGGTTGACCATCAGGGCGTAGTTGTTCCAGCCGACGCCGAAGGGGTGGTCTTTGACCATTTCCCGGCAGGTGTGCTTCATCACTTCCCGCAATTCCTCGCTGGCCTTGTTGCCGCGGTCATGAAATCGGGCGACGATGCTGTCGATTGCCAGGAGAATGCCGATGGTTCCAAGCAGGCCCATTGCCGCCGTGACGGCGAGGCGCCGGCCGGTGGGGCGCTCCATGAGGCTTACGGCCATCACGCCCGCGGTTCCGGCGGCGAACATGACCATCCCGGCTCGGGACATGGTGGTCTCCACGATAACGGCGGCGGCTAGGAAACCCAGGAAGGTGAAATTGGAGCCTCGGAACGGAGGCCCCATTGAGACGGCGAGCAGGACCGGCCCAATCATTTCGCAGTACATGGAAAGCGAGTTCTGGTGCTCAAACGTCCCGCGCACCTGGTAGATGCCGTTGAGATACTTCCATTTGAGGCAGACCACCGCTTCCCAGATCAGGCAGGCTGCCATGACTCGAACGAAGAACTTCAAGCGATCCTCGGTCTTGAGGAAGTTGTAAGCGGCTACAAAAACCAGCCCTGCCATCAGTTGCTTGTGGAGGGTCATCAACACCATCGATTTATTTGGGGCGTTGAAGATCGAGGTTGTAGAGAGGAAGCAATAGAGCAAGTAAAGCCCGCCGCCGAGGGGAATCCAGCGGAAATCCGATTTCCCCTCCAGGCGAGCGGCCACGATCAAGGCCAGGGCCAGGGCTTGATTGTAGAAGAAGTGGAAACCTTTGGTATGCCCGCGATACCACTCGATCGAGCCCGGCGTCAATCCGAAGTTCGCCGGACCCATGACGCCGCCGAGGGTGAGGAAGCACATCAGGGCGAACACGACGTGTTGCAGTCTGGGGCGGCCTTTGAGCAGAACCCCGCCCAAGGGCGCGGCTGCGCAAAAGAGCGGCAAGAGAATCGCCAGTTTGATCAGGTCGATCCTGCTCAACAATCCGATTTTAGCCTCGACTTGCGGCCGTTCGAGAGGAAAATCAAACTGTAGCGGCGTAGGATTGGAGAGAAAGCCGGGGGCGGGGAAGAAGTTTATGACAGCGTCAGTCAGCACGGAAGGGCAAAAGCCGCGGCTCCCCATAGCGATCCTCGGGGTGCCCTTCGACAATGTCACCGCGGAGGGGGCGGTCGAGCGGATAGCGGAGATGATCCGCAGCGGTCGACCCCACTACGTGGCCACCGCCAATGTCGATTTCGTCGTTAAGGCTCTCCAGGACTTTGAGTTGATGCGCATCCTGATGGACGCCCACATGGTCCTCTGTGACGGGATGCCTTTGGTGTGGGCTTCCCGCCTGCTGGGCAATCCTTTGCCTGAGCGGGTCGCCGGCTCGGATCTCGTGCCCAGGCTTCTTGCCCGCGCCGAACGGGAGAAATGGCGCGTTTATTTTCTGGGCACCACCCCGGCGCGGCTTGAGCAGGCCGCGGCCAATGTCCGAACGCAGCATCCGGGGCTTCGCGTGGCAGGGGCGTATTCGCCGCCTTTCCAGAGCCTTCTGGAAATGGACCATGCGGACATCCTCCGCCGCGTGGAAACCGCCAAGCCGGACCTCCTGTTGGTCGCTTTCGGCTGCCCGAAGCAGGAAAAGTGGATCAACATGCACTACCGCAAACTCGGCGTGCCGGTGAGCATGGGCGTAGGCGCCACGCTGGATTTCCTGGCAGGCGCGGTGCGACGGGCACCGCAGTGGGTTCAACGCCTGGGAATGGAGTGGTTCTACAGGTTCCTCCAGGAGCCCGGCCGGCTGGGACCGCGGTATCTGGCAGATATCTGGGTTTTCACCCGGGCCTTTTTCCGTCAATGGCGGCGAATGCGGGCGCGCCGGCGGATGAAGGCGGCGACTGAAGGAGTCAAGCCGCGGCTTTTGGTGGCGGCTTCGGGCGCGAAGCTGGTCGAAGCCCCCGCTGTGTTGGACGCGAGCATCGGTCCGGAGAGGGCGGGCGAGTGGAAGCGGTTGGTTTTCGAAAACGACGTGATCCTGGATCTTTCCAAGACCGAGTATATTGACAGCACCGGCATCGGGGTGTTGATCCAGGTTCAACGCCAGGCTCGCGCCGCCGATCGGCTTCTTGTTCTCCTTGCTCCGTCTCCGTTTGTCAGCCGCAATCTTTCCATGATGCGGCTGGACAAATTCTTCCATATCGCCCCAAACCTGACCGCCGCCGAGCAATGGGTGCGCCAGCGCGCCGGACGCTCCGCGCCGGCGGTGGAAGAAGCGGGAGAGGACAAGGCGGTTTGGTGGGAAGGGGAAGTCACCGCTCTTCACATCGATGAGCTGCGGGAGCAGATGAGCAAGGTGCTCGACAACCGGGAGCCGGGCGACATGGTGATTGTGGATCTCTCTCGGGTGAGCTTCATCG
>JAGHDA010000321.1 GCA_021160185.1 Verrucomicrobiota bacterium | reverse complement strand
GGCAAGAGGCGGAGATCGGGATCATTTTCCACTTCGACATGCCCATCGCCGCCGGCGTTTTCGCCCCCAACAACGCCGTCCGCCGGGTTTTCGACCCGAACCGTTACGCTCCCGCCCGCCTGGACACCGACCAGTGGGTCGCCGCGGCCAAAGCGGCTGGCGCGCGGTATGCCGTCTTCACCGCCACCCACTTCAACGGCTTCCTCCAATGGCAAAGCGAGGCCTACCCCTACGGCCTGAAACAAAGCCGCTGGCGCAACGGCAAAGGCGACGTGGCGGGCGACTTCGTCCGATCCTGCCGGAAAGTCGGTCTGCTCCCCGGCCTCTACCTGAGCACCCACCGGAACGCCTGGTGGACCGTGTGGGGGCATTGGGTCGATTGGGGCAAAGGACGCGGCACGCCCAAGCAGGCGGCGTTCAACCGCGCCGCCGAGCAGATGACGCGCGAGCTGTGCTCCCACTACGGCCCTTTGATCCAGATCTGGTACGACGCCGGCGTGAAAACGCCCGAAGAAGGAGGGCCGGACGTTCTGCCGATCTTCGAAAAACACCAACCCGATTCGGTCTTCTACCACAACCTCCGCCGCTCGGATCATCGCTGGGTGGGCAACGAGGCGGGCGCGGCCGGCGATCCTTGCTGGGCGACGATGCCGAACCGGGGAGAAGTCTCCCACAACAGCGCGAGCTGGCAGCCCTATCTGAAGAACGGCGACCCGCAAGGAAGCGTCTGGTCCGCCATGTGCGACACCACGCTGCGGGGCGCCCGCGGCGTGCATCATTGGGTTTGGCGCCCGAACGGGGAACGGGGAATCCGGTCGGTCGAGAATCTCCTTTCCATCTATGAGACATCGGTCGGACGAAACAGCAACCTGGTCCTGGGCGTAGTCATCACGCCCGAGGGCTTGGTTCCTGAACCGGACGCGCGCCGATTGGCGGAATTCGGCAAAGCCCTCCGCCCCTACCTGAACCCCCTCGCGGAAACGTCCGGACAAGGCGCTGAGGTCACGCTCCGGCTTTCTCCCCCGCAGCGGGCCAACGCCGTGGTCCTGATGGAAGACATCCGGCTCGGCGAGCGAGTCCGCGAGCACTCCCTGGAAGGGCTCCAAGCCGACGGGCAATGGACGGAACTCACCCGCGGACAATCCATCGGCCACAAGTGGATTCACCGGTTTCCTCGTCAGGAACTGGCGGCGATCCGCCTCCACGTCCGGAAAGCGGACGGGCCCCCTCGCATCCGCCGCCTGGCGGCCCTCCTCCTACCGTAACCCCGCCCGAAGCCCCCGGGGCGCGGATCACCAGGAAGCGTCGAGGAGGAGGCGCACTGTCTCCGCCGCGCAGAGGAGTCCGAAAACTCCGGTGACAAAGGAAACCGTGCCGTAAACGCGGCCCTGCGATTCCTGGAGCATGCCGGAGTCGTCGGAAGCGGCCGGACTGGACGCCGTCATCGGTTCCGGCGACCAGACGCACCGGATCCCCCAGCTCCGCCGGCGCGGAAAGCCGTAGCGACGGCGAAGCAGCTTGCGGACGCGGGCAAGAAGAGGGTCATGGTCGCTGGCGGCCAGATCCGACACCCGGACCAAATGAGGCGCCACCCGCCCGCCCGCGCCGCCGGAAACGACGACTGGAACGCCGCGGGCCTTGCAGCGAGCGATCAAGGCAGCCTTGGCCGCGGGATGGTCGATCGCATCCACAACCGCGTCCACGGCCTCGGGGAAAAGAGCTTCCGGATCCTCCGGATCGAGAAAAGCGATCTTCGTTTCTACGCAGGCGCGGGGATTGATTTGGGCGATGCGCCGGGCCATCGCCTCGGTTTTCGGAAGGCCGATCGTAGTTTCTAAGGCGTGAAGTTGGCGGTTGAGGTTGCCGGGGCGGACAACGTCGCCGTCGATGAGGACGAGCCGGCCCACGCCGGTTCGAGCGAGACTCTCGACGACCCAGGAACCCACCCCGCCAAGGCCCGCCACGCACACGGCGGCCCGCGCCAGGCGCGCCGCGTCGCGCGGGCCTAGAAGGCGCTCGACGCCGAGAAACCGCTCCTCGGCCAAGGGGCGGGCCCGGCGCGGCTCTGCGCCCGATCGGTCTTCGCTCACGCGAACGTGCGGTTGTTCCAACCCCAATGGGTGCGGGGCATGTCGAAATAGTTGATGAAAATCCGGTCCGGCGGCGTCCCCACGCGCTCGTGGAGGAAACGGCAAAGGGCTTCGGTAAGCGGCGAGATCCGGTCCGGCGGCAGCCCAAGCGTGCGCAGCTCGACAAAAGCGGTGGGCTCGCCGGTCCCGGCGAAGAACATCGGAAGGCCCGTCTCGGCCACGATCTGGACGAATTGCTTCGGCTTGCCGAGAAGCCCGGCCACCTGGTCGGTCAGCTCCGCCAGAAGCCCCTCCAAATCCTCAGGCTCCAGCTTCCGGTTCATTTGAAGTTTGAGCAAGGGCATGTCATTGGGATAGCGCAACAAAGGAGTAAAAGGCAAGCGCCGGTTGAGGACAAAACCGCGCGGCGGCAAGAACGTTTGCCGGATGCCGCTGGACGGATCGGGTCGGATGGGATTTGTTGGGGCCATGAGGAATTTGCAAGAAGCGCGGCTGTATGCGTTCGTGGACGCCGACTATCTGGCCGGCCGGGATCCGGCCGAGCTGGCGCGACGCCTGGCGGCCGGCGGAGCGGACATCATCCAGCTCCGCGCCAAGACCTGGCCGCCCGAAAAGATCAAGGCGACGGGAGAGCGGCTTCTCGAAGCGACCGAGGCGCAAGGGATCCCTCTGGTGATCAACGACCACCCGAACATCGCCCGTGAAATAGGGGCTTCTTTCTGTCATCTGGGACAGGAGGATTTCTTTGGAGCAGGCCGCCGCGCCGCCGCGGAAGTGACGGGCGCCCCTCCGGCCTTCCGCCTCGGCTTGAGCAGCCACGCCCCTGAACAAGCCGAGCGCGCTGTGGCGGCGGGCGCGGCGTATGTGGCGACCGGGCCGGTCTATGCCACGCCCACCAAACCGGGCTGGCCGGCCGCGGGCCTCGGATTCATTCGGTGGGCGGCGGAGAACCTGCGGCTCCCGTGGTTCGCGATCGGCGGGATCACGCTGGCGAACCTGGAGGAAGTCCTCGCCGCGGGGGCGCGGCGGGTATACG
>JAGHDA010000149.1 GCA_021160185.1 Verrucomicrobiota bacterium | reverse complement strand
CTACAACACCGGCGGCGGGCAGTTGCTGGATTGGATCGGCCACCATTGCGACATCGCCCATTGGGGATTGGGCTTCGATCTTTCCGGCCCTTATGAAGTCGAAGCCTATGGAGAGTTTCCGGAGGAGGACGCCATCTGGAACACCAGCACGAAGTATCGGATTACCTGCCGCTACCCTGAGGATATCATCATGGTCATCGCCGGCGGACATCGGGATATCCGGAGCGGAACCAAGTGGATTGGAACCGAAGGCTGGGTATGGGTCGATCGAGGCCGATTCGACGCTTCCAATCCCGAGTGGAAAGCATGGAACCGCGTTCCGGACGAGGTTCGGCGCGTGAGCCTCTACCGCTCTACCAACCATTGGAGGAACTTCCTGAATTGCGTCAAGAGCCGCCTGCCCACCATCACCCCGGTTCAAGTGGCTCATCACTCGGCTGTTCCGGGACATCTGGGCTTGATCTCGATGCTCGTGGGCCATAAGGAGCCTCTCAAGACTCCCTACAAGCCCAGCCCCGTGGACGATGTGGCCAAGTTCACGATGGTGGGCAGGAAGATCCGCTGGGACAGCGCCACCGAAAAGATTCTCGACGACGCCCAAGCCGCCCAGCTGATGCGGCGGCCTTACCGCGCGCCTTGGAAGTTCCCGCGCTGGATCTGAAAGTGGCATTAAACCTGCGGAAGTTTTTCGCCTCGGGCGGAAAAACTTAGGAAATCGGCGGGGGTTGAGCGTTGACAAGGAAGCGCTCCCCCCGCTACGCTGGCGCGGCTTTTGAAAAATTGGGATAAACGATGTTACTGCGAATCAGCTTAATTGTTGCCTTGGCTGCAAGCATCGGGACGCTGGTGCTGAGCCATGTCCAGGTTGCGGGAAAGATCAACACCCTTCAAACCGACCTGGCCAACACCCAACAGCAACTGAGCCGGACCCAAAGCGATCTAGCCAAGGCGCGCCGGGACGCCCAGGCCGCCAAGGACCTGGCGGACAAGACAGCCAAGGAGCTGGAGCGCACCCAGCAGGAGCTGCAAAACGCCCAGCAGTGGGCCCAGCAACAACAGCAGCGCGCCGACCGGGCCGAGAAGGAGCTCAATCGCGTCCGCACAGACCTTACCAAAGCCCAGCGCGATCTCGCTGCCTGGCAAGTGTTGGGCGTTCCCGTGGAGGAGATCCAACATCGGCTGGCTGAACTGGTCAAGGCCCGCGAAACCATCGCCGCCCTTCAGCAGGAAAATCAACTTCTCCTTCGCAAAGCCAACAACCTTCGGACCCGCCTCATGGTCTACGAAGGGGAGCAAGAGCCCAAGGTGGAACTGCCCGAAGGCCTGAAAGGCAAGGTCATCGCCGTTGATCCCAAGTGGGACTTTGTGGTGCTGGACATCGGCGGCAAACAGGGCGTGTTGGAGCGAGGCGAGATGCTTGTCAGCCGTGACGGCAAGTTGGTGGCCAAGGTCCGCATCACCCGGGTGGAGTAGGATCGTTCGATCGCCAATGTCCTGCCCGAGTGGAAGCAGGCGGACGTGCGCGTGGGCGATGTGGTTATTTACTGAGCGCGAAAGCGGCTTCGCGGGAGATTCCATGAGGCGGAGAGATTGGAAGGCGGTTGTCCGAGCGGCTGCGTTTGCCGCAGTGTTGGCCGCCAATACGGTGTGGCTTGTAGGCTGCGCCACGCCGCAGGATTCGGAAAGCCTTTCGGAACGTCCGTGGAACACTCCGCAACAGTGGGAGCACGGCCTCCCTTCGATTATGACCGAGGGCCGCTGAATCTCTTTCTTGTGGCCGGAAACTTTTGTGTTCGCGCGCTCCGGACGAAAGCCGGGGCGCTTTCTTTTCAATCCCCCACGCTGCGGCTCTTTTCTTCGCGTGAGAGAGAAAGACGAAAAGTCTGAGCCCCCCTTGCCGGGCGGAGGCGGCCTGTCGCGCCCGATCCTGGCGCTTGCCCCGATGCAGGATCTGACCGAGCCGCCATTTTGCCGTCTCATCGCGGAGTACGGCCCGCCCGACCTTTTTTTCACCCCTTACTTGCGTGTTTATCCCGGAGCGGTTCTGCGGAAGAAGGCGCGGCGTTGGCTGGGACAGACTCTTGCAGGCGCGGGGCTCTTTGTCCAGATCATGGGCCGCGAGCCGGAGGCGCTGGCGGCCGCCGCCGAGGAATTGCAGAACTGCGGGGCGGAAGGCGTGGATCTGAACCTGGGCTGCCCTGCGCCGATAGTCTGCCGGAAAGGAGCGGGCGGGGCGTTGCTGCGGGAGCCGGAAGCGTTGGATCGGGCTCTGGCCGCTCTCCGCGCCGCCACGCGCGTTCGGCTGAGTGTGAAGACCCGCCTGGGTTATTCCGACCGCTCCGCGTTTGGGGAGATCCTGGAAACGATCGCCCGGCATTCTCCGGATCTGGTTGTGATTCACGCCCGCGCGGTCCGGGACGATCCGGACGCGCCGGCGGATTGGGCCGCGGCAGCGGAAGCCGTCCGGCGGCTTCCCTGTCCTGTTCTGATCAACGGGGGCGTCGGCTCGGCATCCGCCGCGGAGCGGGGGTTGGCGGAAAGCGGCGCGGACGGCGTGATGATCGGCCGGGGGGCGGT
>JAGHDA010000038.1 GCA_021160185.1 Verrucomicrobiota bacterium | reverse complement strand
GTACGAAGGCAGCCTGAGCAACGGCGGCGAGAGGCTCACGCTCTCCGAGCCCTCGGGCACACCGGTCTGGTCCGTGATTTACGACGACAAGGCGCCTTGGCCGGAGGAGGCGGACGGCGAAGGCGCCTTGTCGTCGTAAATCACGGACCAGACCGGTGTGCCCGAGGGCTCGGAGAGCGTGAGCCTCTCGCCGCCGTTGCTCAGGCTGCCTTCGTACACCCCGCTGAGCGGCGCGCCCGGGTAGCGGGCCGCAAAGGCTTGCGGATCCTTCGCCAGAACCAGGAATCCCCCGGGAGGCAACGTCGCGCCGAACGGGAAGACAAACCGCACCCCCGCGACAAACTGAAGTCCGGAGAGATCCAGCTCGGCCCCGCCCGCATTCTGCAGCTCCAGAAACTCGGACTGGTCGGAATCGTCGCCGGAGCCCTCTTTGGGGTGGTACATGATTTCAGACAACGCCAAACCGCTCAGATTCCGCGGGGGATAGAACACCGCCTCGACCAGGGCGCTCCATTCCGATCCGACCAAGGTCCGCGCGCGAACGCGGGTCGGGCGCTCGATGGGGATCGGCTCCGCGTACGCGCGCGCTTCGGGGGCGATTTCGCCGGCCCCGTAAACGCGCGGATCGGGACCGTTGAGCGTGTAGTAAACTCTACCCTCGCGATTGGTGTCGCTGATTGTCAGCCGGAACCCGGCGGGAACAGGCCCGCCGAAGGGTTGGAAATCCGGCGCGCCCGCGCTGGGATAAAGCCCCACGCGGCGGAAACGCTCGATCGTCAAGGCGGCCTGGCCGGGGAACCATTCGGAACAAAGCGCCTCCAGCTCCGGCCGCCACCACTCGTCCCGGGTGAAGGTCTTGCCCGTGCCGGGGTTGGGCGGGACGGGGTTTTCGCGGGCGTCGCCCCACCGCGCGGATTCGCCGACGATCGCCCGCTCAATCTGCGCGGCGCGGGCGCGGAGCCGGGCGGCGGCGTTCGAGGCGCACAACGCGCCGCCGTGGAAGAGAAGCTGGTGAAGCCGGTCGCCGAACCGCCGCCGGAACTCGGGCCATTCCCGGAGCTTGGCGTAGATGCGCGCGGGGGTGCGGTCGTTGCTCACATCGACGCGATCCCGCCGGTAGAGGCGGTCGCACACAATTTCCTGATCCCACACCGCGAAGATCCATTTTGTGGCGGGCAAGCCGCCCCCGGCGCGGCGATGGGCGGCGTACCAGTTGTGGTGCGGCCAGTCCTCCGCCTCCGCGTAAATGTGGAGGATCATGTAATCGATCAGGTTGTCCACATCCACCAGGTCGCACACGGCCTGGTAGTCCGCCTCGCTGTGGATCCCGGCGTTGAGCCGTTTCATCAGCGCGTCCCAGTCCGCGCCGCTGCCGTCGAGCACCTCGTGGAAGTCGCGGATGACGTCCCAGTCCTCCTCGCGCCCGCCGAAGTATTGGGCGAAATGGGAGGCGTCGAGCCGCTCGGAAACGTTGTAGAGCCCCCAGTAAAGGCCGTTGAGATACAGATGGACAAATGTGTTGTGCGCCGAGTGCCCGCCCATGGCGAGCTGGGAATCCTTCATCCAGACGTCGCGCAGGTAGAGCGAATCCTCAGGACGATACCGCGCGCCGCGGGGCAGGTCGCCGCTCGGGGGCGAGTACCGCGTCGTCCATGCGTCGGTGAAACAAGCGCGCAGGACCAGGTTGTCGAACGCCTCCACGGCCGAATCGGGGAATTGGCGTCGGCGCAACTTGGCCAGGCCGTACCGGCCTCGGAAGATCAGGCGAAAGGAGTGCTTGGGCGTCCGCACGTTGTCCCGGCTTGCGTGGCCCTGCATCCGCAACCCGCAATCGGCTTGGAAGAGGGTCGAGCCGTCGGGCGCGATCAATTCAACCGAAGCGGGCCGCTCCCATGCGGCTCCCGACTCGGTGGCGTGATTGTAGATCCCCTTGCTCGCGCCCCAGAGGCCTTCGTGGTCTGCGGCGATGGAAAGCGTCGGGATGGCGCGCAGGTCCTCCTTCAACTCGGGGCTGTAGCGAGGGTCCTCAACCACATTGGGATCCATGCCGTAGTCGGCGGGATAACCCGCCTGCCAGACTTCAGGGTAGCCCGGCAGCTGATCCGGCTGACGCAGGACCTGGTCCAAGAAGATATAGCTCCACATCGCCGGGCGGCTCGGCAGGAAGCCTTCCCTGTACGCCGCAGCCCGCAGGATCGTTGTCCCCGCCACGGGGATGGGACCCGTGTAAGGCCGGCTTTCGGCGAGGCTCGGCGGGCTGCCGTTGGTGGTCCAACGGATTTGCGCCTGCGGATCCGGAGCGATGAGCGCAGCCTCGAAAGGTTGCTCGTAGAAGCCGCTGCCGGGGACCGCGCGGGGCGGGGCAAGCCATCCCGCATACCCGGCTCCGTTGGGCGCGCCGGGGGTGGGCGGCTCGAAGAAGCGGCCGCCGAGGCTCCGCTCGGAGCGGGCTTCGACCTCGACGCCGAACAGGAAATTCTCGTCGTCGGGCGCGACGTTCAACGCCTGCACCGCCAGGATGTTCCGTCCCGGCTCGAGCCACTCGCCCGCCGGGCGAATGAGGATTTCCTCCGGCGCAAGCGCCTCCGCCACGGAGCACGCCTCCGTCGCGGCGCTGTTCCACGAAAGGGCCGGCGGCGCCCCGCGCGCCGCCACAAGCCGGCCGTTGAGGTACGCGGCGAACCCGTCGTCGTAACGGGCGCGGATCACCAAGGCGTCCCAATCCGCCGGATCTTCCACGCGGAAGGGCAGGCGCACGTAGAGCGAGGCGTTGCGCCCGCGCAGCGCCTCCTCCACGTCGGTCTGGATCACGCTTCGGTAGCCAAGCTGTTCGAGCCGAAGGGCGTTCACAAACACCCCATGGGAGCGGCCCCCGCGCCGCCGCCCTTCGATCTGGATCGCGCCCGTCGAGGAGCTGACGACCAAGGCCGTGATCGTGTCATCCCCGTCGCGCTCGGGAAGAACCGCGCCGTCGAACGTGTAACCTGAAGCCAGGATGTTCGTGGCTCCGTCGGCTATGGCGATCCAGTCTGAAACCCTTTCTCCGACGCTCCCGGTGTCAAAGGACCAGAGCGTGAGGCGATACTCGGCCCGGGGCGCAAGGCCCTCGATGCGGATGCGGAGGCCCGCTCCATCGAACGTGCCGTTGGCGAACAGGAAATCGTCGTAGAGCTGGTCCTGGACAAACTGGGGCGGCCGCTCCTTCGGCGCGGCGCGGTCCCGATCGTCCAGAACCGCCCCGCCCAACGCCTCGAGAGAAACGCTGATCCCGTCGAATACAGCGGGATTCTCCGCAAGCGTCATCGTCCGGAAGTCCGGCTCGGTGTTGTCCGCGCCGGACTCGCCGGAATCGTCGTCGTTGAAATCGAGGGAAAGGATCGGAACGCCATCCCCGCCTCCGCTCGCGTCATAACCCAGCGGCATGGAGCCGCCGGGCCACGCGCGGTCGTCGAACCAGGCATCCTGCCAGTTCGCGCCGAGCGAGGCGTCCCGCGGCGCGAAGAACCGAACCGGCGCGTCGGCCGCGACCAGGTTGGTCCGCAAGAACTCCTCGCCAAGCCCGTAAGAGGTGTTGGCCCGCTGGGGCGGAAACGTCGGGGCGTAGGCGTGCTCGACCGTCCCGTCTGGACGGATCAGGGCCAGGAATTCGCCGCCCGGGTCGAGCCGGAAGTTCGTGTGCAGCTCGGCGCCAGGCGCGGCGCGGTTCTTGCCCGAAGCAAACACCACAAGATAGCCGTCCGGCGGGAGGATCGTTTCCGGAAACACCCAGCGCTCGGGGTCGTTGGGATCGTCCGTCAATCGCCACCCGGCCAGGTTGAGCGGCTCGGGGCCAAGGTTATGCAGCTCGATCCAGTCAGGGCTGTCCCCGTCCGCGTCCCGCAAAAGGCCCTCGTTGGCGGCCGACAGCTCGCTGATGACCGCCGCCGCGGAAGCGGCCGGCATGGCCGCCGCAAGCGCCCCGCCCAGCAACATCCAGATCCAACCTCGCCAGCCCACGCAGGCAGGAGTTTGTCCGGCTTGCAACTCGGGCGCAAGGACGCGGAATCGCCAAGCCGATCCGGCGGAAACAACTGAAAAGCCGCGCTCCCCTGCCCGGCGGCAAGCTGCACCCGCCCCCGAAGCGGCATGTCCGGGTTAAATGCTTGCTGAAGCGGCCTCCTTCCCGAAGACTGGGCGCGAGCAAAGGAAGCACAAGCAAATGAAAATTAAGGCGCGAGGCATTCTGGGAACGTGGGTCGCGGCGGTTGTTCTCGCCGCCGAGGCGCTCGCTGTTCAAGGCCCCTACACACCGCAATGGGCGTCGGTTCAGAAACACCGCGCCGCTCCCGACTGGTTCCTGGACGCCAAGTTCGGCATCTACTTTCACTGGGGCGTCTACTCGGTTCCGGCCTTCGGCAGCGAGTGGTATCCCCGGAACATGTACAACATCCGCAGTCAGGTTTACCGCCACCACCTGGCGACTTACGGGGACCCCGCCAAATTCGGCTATCCCGACTTTGTGCCGATGTTCAAGGCCGAGAAGTTCGACCCGGAAGCGTGGGCCCGGCTCTTCCAGGAAGCGGGAGCGCGGTTCGCTGGCCCGGTCGCCGAGCATCATGACGGCTTCTCGATGTGGGCCAGCAAGCAAACTCCCTGGAACGCGGCGGACATGGGGCCCAAGCGGGACATCGTGGGCATGCTGGAGAAGGCAATCCGCGCCCGCGGCATGCGGTTCATCACCACCTTCCATCACGCCCGCAACTCCCTGTGGCTGAAGAACGGCAAATGGACGGGCCATTACGAGTTCGTCAAACGCTACTTCCCCCAACTGCTCGAAGATCCGCAGCGGTCCATCATGTACGGCTACATGCCGCGGGAGAAGTTCCTCAAAATGTGGCTCGGCAAACTCCAAGAAGTCGTGGACGCGTACCGGCCGGACATCATCTGGTTCGATTCGTGGCTCGATGAAATACCCGAAAACTATCGTCTCCAATTCCTGGCCCACTATCTGAACAGCGCCGCCCGGTGGGGCAAAGAGGTGGTGGTCACCTGCAAACAGTTGGATCTTCCGCGCGAGGTGGCCGTTGAGGACTACGAGAAGGGGCGCGCCAACCGCCTCACCCCGTTCCCGTGGCTGACCGACGACACGATCAGCCGGGGCAGTTGGTGCTATACACAAAACCTCCGGATCAAGCCTCCCGAGGAAGTTCTCCATAGCTTCATCGACATCGTCAGCAAGAACGGCGTCTTGCTTTTGAACATCTCCCCTAAAGCCGACGGCACGATCCCTGAGAATCAGAAGCATGTCCTCCGGGAGATGGGCGCCTGGCTGCGCGTGTGCGGCGAAGCCGTGTACAACACCCGGCCCTGGAAGATTTTCGGCGAAGGGCCCACGCGGCTCCAGCGGGGCGGGGCGTTCATCCGCTGGAACGGGCGCTACACGGCGCGCGACATCCGGTTCACCCGATCCAAAGACGGCCGAAGTGTTTACGCCATTGCCCTGGGATGGCCGGAGGGGAATCTGACGCTCGCTTCGGTTCGAGTCGAGGCAGTCCGCCCCGGCGCAAGCGTCCGCCTGCTGGGCTACGAGAAACCCCTCTCCTTCCAAGTCAACCGCCGGAAGCAGCTCGTGATCAACATGCCCGCATTGGAGGAAGCCGCCCGGCCGTGCCGGCACGCTTACGCCTTTAAGTTGACCGGCCTCGAGCTGAGCGCGCAGTCGGACTTCGCCGAGGCCGCGGGCGCGGCCGTCGCGCTGACGGTCGACAAAGCGACCCTGGAAGGCTCGCTCGCTCTGGAGACGCGCGCCGGGGCCTCGAACGTCGGCTACTGGGACAACCCTTCCGACAAGGTCCACTGGCTGGCTAAAATCCCGCGACCGGGAACCTATCGGGTGCGCGGCAAATTCGCCCTGCCTCAAGGCGCGTCGAACCTGCGTCTGCGCGTCGGGGACCAAACGCTTCG
>JAGHDA010000171.1 GCA_021160185.1 Verrucomicrobiota bacterium | reverse complement strand
TGAGAATCGAAAACCCACAAGTGGGCTTCTTCCACAGGAATCCGGCGGGCGAGCGGCTCGAACACTGTGTCCAAAGGGCTCCCGCCCGGCCGCCGAGCCGCCGCCAGGGCGATCTCCGCGGCGAGCCGCCGGCGCGCTTCCGCCTCTTTTTCCCGGCGCCGCGCCGCCCGCCGCTCCAGGGCCTGAACCACGCTGGCCCGGAGTCGTTCCAGGTGTTCGGAAGTCTTGAGGACGTAGTCGTCCAGGCCTGCTTTCATCGCTTCCACGGCAACCTCTTCGCTGCCGGTGGCGGTAAACATGATAACCGGCAATTCCGGATCCCGCTCTTTGAACTCCCACAAGAGGCGCAGGCCGTCAGTCCAACGCAGGGCGTAATCCAGGATGGCTGCGTCGATCTTCTTTTCGCCGAGAGCTTGTTCCAGATCTTTCCGGTCCTTTGCCTGGATGATCTCCACTTTCGAAAACTCCCGCTCCAGGATTCGTTGGACCAGGATTCGATCGTTCGGCTCGTCGTCGACTAGAAGGATGCGAAGCGGCGGGGAAGGGGTCTTGCTCTGCTCGTCCATCGCGCCCGGTTCTTTTCAGCTTGTTCCCAACAACGGCAGGTTATTCACCTCCAGCCAATAGGCGACCGCCCGGCGGGTCAGCTCCTGAAACGCCTCAGGCGCAACCGGCTTCACTAAATAGGAATCAGCTCCCAGCTCATAGGCTCGGTTCACATCCTCTTCTCCGACGCACGAGGTCATCACGACGACCGGGATCCGCCGCGGCAGGAGGCGCTCCGCCCGCCAATGAAGCACATCAAAACCCGAGCGTCGAGGAAGTTTTAAGTCCAAAATGACCAAAACGGGAAGCTGGCAAACCCGCCGGTCCCCAAAAGGAGGCTCGCCGGCCAAGTAGCGGATCGCCTCCTCGCCATCCGCCACATGATGCAAGCGAAGAGGAATTGAAGCCTTTTCCAAAGCGCGCCGGACCAGAAAGGCGTCGCCGGGCTCGTCCTCGACCAACAGAACGGCGGGTTCTCTTTGGTTCATGCTTTTCACTGCTCTTCTTCCGCCGCGCTTGCGGCGGCTTCGAACTCAACCCAAAACCGGCTTCCTTTCCCGAGCTTGGATTCCACACCGCACCGTCCCCCCATCCGCTCGGCGGCTTTGGCCACAAAAGCCAGGCCGACGCCGAGCCCCGGATACCCTTCCACCCCGTGGAGCCGCTCGAAAATCCGGAAGATTTTATCGCAGTTTTCAGGAGCAATGCCAATCCCATTGTCTTCCACCCATAAGCGGACCTTCGCCCCGAAGGATTCGGCGCGGAGGCGCGCTTGGGGACGCGTTCCCGGGGCGACGAACTTGATCGCGTTGCTCAAGAGGTTGGTGAGAATTTGCGTGACCAGGACAGGTTCGCCGTGCGCCGGAGGCAGCGGGCGATCTACGAGAATTTCGGCTCCCGAGGCGGCGATCTCGCCTTCCAATTGCTTGATCGCCTGCTCCGCCGCCGTTTCCAGAGAGACGGGGCGAAGCTGAATTTCCCGCCGCTGCAGCCGGCTGTACTCGAGCAGTTTCCGGATCAGCCGGTCCATGCGCTGCGACGACTCGACGATCCGATTCACCCACTCCCGGCCTCGCTCGTCCAGGCGACTCGCATAATCCTCCACGAGGGCTTGAGCGAACCCGGCCATGTGCCGAAGAGGGGCGCGCAAGTCGTGGGAAATCGCAAACGCAAACGCCTTGAGCTCCTCGTTGGCCCGCGCCAGCTCTGCGGTGCGATCCTTGACCCGCTGCTCCAGGCGCGCCGCGGACGCCTCCAACCGGCGGCGAAGACGCGCCTGGTAAATTGCGATTGCCATCTGATCCGCCAGCTCCCTGGCAATCCGCTTCTCTTCAGCCCCATAAGCGCGAGGCCGATCCGCCCCGATATTCAAGGCCCCGATCAAGTCGCCGTGCGCCAGGAGCGGCACGCCTAGATAGGAACGGATCCCTTCCTCCCACACACGCCTCTCCAAAGGCGAGGGGGCCGGAAGCGCCTCCAGATCTTCCACAGAGCGCGTGCGGCCCTCAGCATACTCTTCAAAATGCCCGTACTCGGAAAAAGGGAAACGCCGACCTGCGCCTAGTTCCGTCAATCTTTCCGAATACACCGCCACCGTCTCCGCCTCGCCCTTTTCCATATCAAAAAGGACGACGCTCGCCCGAACGCACGGCAGAATCGCCCCGATCAGCTCCGTCACCGTCTGGGCCGCGCTTTCCACAGACTCCGCTCCCAGCACCGCCGAGTCGATGCGGTGGATCAAGCTCAGCCGCCGGGCGTAAAGTTTGATCCGCTCCTGTTCCTCTCTTCGCGCCGTGACATCCAGTGCCACAAATACGTACCCTTCTTCCGGCCGCCCCGGGTCCAGCGGCGCCCCGTTCAACAACACATGGATTCTCTTGCCGTCCTTGCGGAGGAACGTCGTCTCCGTCCTCCCCAAGCCGCTCCGCGCCATCTGATCGTGCAGCTCGCGCCCCGTCCGCTCGAAGTCCGCCTCGCTCGGATGGAGAAAGCGCGCGCTGCGCCCGATCAGCTCCTCCCTGGAATAGCCGACCATGCGGCAAAAGCGCTCGTTGATTTCGAAGAAAACCCTTCGCTTCACTATCCCCGCGCCGGCCGGAGCGGCTCGGAAGAACCCCTTAGTTTCCTCCTCGCGCTCCTTCAGCTTGAGCTCGAGACCGATCAGCTGCTCCTGCTCCCGAAGCAGCGCCGCCAGAAGAACCGTGGCTCCCGGATACAGCGCCAGCACGGGAAGGGCTATGGCCCGGACCGCGGCCCATCCGTGTCCGCCGGGAAACAGGAGCATCCACCCCATCATCACAAGATGGACCGCCAACCCGAAGAGCCACACGCCCCAAAGCCGGCCTGCGCTCGGGAGCCGTCGGATCAACGCGCGGAAGCCCGCGCCCATCGCCGCCGAACTCAAGGCCACGCCCGCGCCCGCCACGGCGCCGGGTCCGTCCATGA
>JAGHDA010000384.1 GCA_021160185.1 Verrucomicrobiota bacterium | reverse complement strand
GGGCGCGGTATGGGGATTGGTCACCGAAGCGGCCTTGCCTTCGGACAGCTTCGGCGCGCGTCTGGCAAGCCGCGCTGAAAACGGCGTTTTCCGGATTCGCCTGCCGGATCCGGCTGAAGGCAACGGCTATGGGGAGCCCGAGCCTCGGGTCACGCTCCCGTGGCGCTCAGCCTGGCGGGTGGTCATCCTGGGCGACTCGCCCGGAGCGATGGTGGAATCGACCTTGGTGACCGATGTCGCCCCTCCTTGCGCGCTCAAGGACGTTTCGTGGATTCGCCCCGGGCGTGTGGCCTGGAGTTGGTGGAGCGACGCGGCCAGTCCTCGGGACGCGGAAAAACAAAAGGCGTTTGTGGACCTGGCGGCAGAGATGGGGTGGGAATATGTGTTGGTGGACGCCAACTGGACCATCATGGAGCGCGGCAACGTGCGCGAGGTGATCGATTATGCCAAGCGGAAGGGAGTGGGCGTTCTGCTCTGGTACAACTCCGGCGGCCCCCACAATGTCGTTACGGAAAAGCCCCGCGGCAACATGTTCTTCCGTCCGGTCCGCCGCTACGAAATGGAGATGCTCCGCCGTTGGGGTGTGAAAGGGGTCAAGGTGGATTTCTTCCAGAGCGACAAGCCGCCGATCATCGCCCTCTATCGGGCGATCCTCGAAGACGCCAAGGATTTTCATCTCATGGTTAACTTCCACGGCTGCACCCTCCCGCGCGGTTGGGAACGAACGTATCCTCATCTTATGTCGATGGAAGCTGTGCGCGGGGAAGAGTGCTACATCTTCGATTCGAAATACCCCGATCGCGCCCCAGTTCAGAACGCCATTCTTCCCTTCACCCGCAACGCGGTGGGGCCGATGGACTACACGCCATGCGGCTTCTCTGACAACCGGCATCCGCACAAAACCACCTTCGGCCATGAACTGGCCTTGGCGGTCTTGTTTGAATCGGGCTGGATCCACTTCTGCGATTCGGTCGAGAGCTATCGCCGACTCCCCGCGCCGGCCAAGGCCCTGCTTCGGGAGGCGCCGGCGGCATGGGACGACACCCGGTTTCTCGCCGGCTACCCGGGGCGGCGGGTTGTTCTGGCCCGCCGGTCAGGGAAGAAATGGTGGATCGCCGGCGTTAGTGGGCGTCCTCGCGGAGCGGTTTGGGAGCTGGATCTCAGCCGCTTGGGCGGCGGGATCGGCGGGACGCTCCGTTGGGTGACGGACGGCGAAGGCCCGAGGCGATTGACCGCCGGCAACCGGCGAGTTGGGGCCGACGGGCTTTGGCGGATTGGGGTCAGGCCTTACGGCGGTTTCCTGGCCGTGCTGGAGCCCGATCGAGACTGAGCCTTGAGACAAGTTCTCGGCCGCCCGCCGCCTCCGCCGGGAAGGCGGCGCGAGGTTTCATTTTGACACGACCCGAATCTGTTGGCAGGCTGGGCGGTCTTACGGGGCGGTTCTGCGGCCCGGGGCGGTTTTTGACGTTGTTGTTTGAATTTGGATTTGGAGCGGAGTCTATGGTTGATTCGACCGGTAACATTGCGGTTCTACAGATGGGGGAGCCGAACCCCGCGAAAAACGCGGCGCTGGCGGGCGTGGTTCTCGGCGTCGGCGGCTACGGCGAGTACATCCAGGAAATTTACGGCATTCGAAACGGAATCCACGGTCTGCTTGAGGAGGATTTCATCGACCTGCAGGAGGAGCAACGGCCTACCATGGAGGAGCTGCGGAGCGTGGGAGCCCCCGGTTTGGGGGCTTCGGTTTTCGCTTGGGCGCCGGCATCTTCGCCCGAGTTGCTCCAAACCCAAATGGACAAGGCCTTCCAGGTTCTGGAGGCCCACAACATCCGCTATCTCATCGCCATCGGCGGCCGAGAAGCCCAGGAAGCGGTGTTGCAACTTCATGCCGAAGCGATGAAGCGGGGGTACGACCTGCGCGCGAATTCCGTGCCGGTCGCCGATTCCAACGAGCTGCCTCAAACCGATCACTGCCCCGGCTACGGGACCGCAGCCAAGCGCGCCATCGCCGCCATGCGCGCCTTGGAAAGCGATCTCCTCGCCCGCAAGCCCGGCGAAGTGCCCTGCTGCGTGGTGGAAACCAAGGGCTGGTTTACCGGGTGGGACGCCTTGGCCGCGGCGGTCGGACTCCGGAGCGGCGAGATCCCCTGCCTGGCCGTGATTCCCGAACGACCGGTGAGCTTGGAGGGGCTGGTCCAAAAGGTGGAAGACAAAATCCGCGAGAAAGGCTGCTGTGTGGTGGTTGTTCCGGACGGCGCGCGCGGACCGGACGGCCAGGCTTGGGCCAAATCCGGCTTTGGATGGGATTATTTGGGGCAGCCGGTCGGCGGCAGCGCGGGCGAAACCGTGGCCGAGGCGGCGGCCGCCCGGCTTCAGGCGTATGTCTCCCGGGTGCGGTTGCCGGCCCTTCTTCGGTGGGACGCCGGCCCCGCCTCGGAAAAGGACCTTCAGGAAGCCTATCAGTGCGGCGAAGTCGTCGTGCAGGGGAGCATCCATCGGCAGAGCGGATTGATGGTGAAAATCCAGAGGCCCGTGTTGCGTCCCTATCGGACCTTCTTCCTCCTGCATCCGATCGGCGAAGTCCTTGCCGACTGGAAGCGCGTTCCGGAAGAGTGGTACGACTCGGAAAACATGGTTCCTCGCGATCTCTTCTGGGATTACCTCGAGCCGCTCCTCCAGGGCGAAGTCTGGATGCGCTTCGAAAAAGGCGTGCCGGCGATCCCGCGCCTGGACGCTTACCCTGTGCCGAGGAAAGTCGATCCCACCGCCTCGGCCGCTTCCTGAAAAGC
Organism: Verrucomicrobiota bacterium; assembly: GCA_021160185.1. Classification (GTDB taxonomy): domain Bacteria; phylum Verrucomicrobiota; class Verrucomicrobiia; order Limisphaerales; family CAZBKV01; genus JAGHDA01. Next base: position 1,313 of record JAGHDA010000384.1, on the reverse strand, counting down.
CTTCCGGCGTTTGAAGGCGGCTTATCGCCGCGGGGGCAACTCGCGCGCGATCTCTTCGAGCGACCGCCGCGGCGTCGGCTCCGGCTCTTCCGCCGCGTACCCCAGCGGCAGCAGGGCCGCCGGGCGCAGCCCTTCGGGCAGATCAAGCGCCTCGGCTACGGCGTCGTCGTCGAACGCGCCGACCCACACCGTGGCCAGCCCCTCCGCCGTGGCGGCCAGTTGGGCGTAGGCGCAGGCGATCGTCGCGTCTTGCAAGGCGTACAGCTCCGCGCCCCGCCGTCCGTACTTGGCGGCCGAGCGGGAGCGGTTCGCCGCAAACCCCAGCACCACGGGCGCTTGGGCTACGAACGCCTGGCCCAAAGCCGCTTGCGCCAGCGCCCGCTTTCTTTCCCCGTCGCGCGCCACGAGAATTTCGTACGCCTGCAAATTGCCCGCCGAAGGGGCCAGGTCGGCGGCTTCCAACACCCGACGCAGTTTTTCCGGCTCCACCGGCCTGGGCTGGAAAGCCCGGATGGATCGACGCTTGCGGATGACCTCAAAGTAATCCATGACTCCTGAACCTTTCCTTGATCGACGCTCGCGAGGGCGTCCGTTTCTCCCTCCAAAGTAAAGGAAACCGGCCGCCTCCGCGACGGCCGGCCTTTTCATATGTTCCTCTTTTCACTCCTCCTCAACTGGGAAAATCCCCCGCGTAAGTTCCCATCCTCAGAAATTCCCTGACCTTCCTGCGCTCGTAACGGTTTTTCTCCGGCTTTTTCGGCCGCGCGTCGGTTTGCCGGAAAGGATGCTTCGTCTTGCAGATCACCTCGGTCAAGCGCCTGTTGGTTCGTGCCATGACGTCTCCTTGGTTGCAGGGGTGAAGCGCCACAATTGCAGGCCGAATGCCTGCGCGGCGGGGACAGCCTTTCTGTTCCGCACGCTTCCCATAATTCCCACGATCCCCAATCGGCCGGAAAGCCTCCAGGGATCGACATTCTTTATAGCAATTTTCGCCGCCTACGTCAACTGAGATTCGCCGCGCCGCCTTTCCGGGGCGTTGCTTTTTCTCGGCGGCGCTCTAGATTGGGGGCGTGCGAAGGTCCGCCGCGCTGTTGCTGACGGTTGTCCTGGGAGCGATTTCGCTTCGGCCCGGGTCGGCCGGCGCGCCGGGCAAGGCGGCGTCTGCCGCGGCGCGAGAGAAAGCCGCGCTCCCCGCCGCCGCAAACGCGGCCGCGGGCAATCTGCTTCGTTGGGACGCGCGCCGCGGTCGGGTGGACGCCTGGATCGACGGCTGGCCCCTGGAGCGGCTCCTTGCCGAGGTCGCCGGGCGCACT
>JAGHDA010000278.1 GCA_021160185.1 Verrucomicrobiota bacterium | reverse complement strand
GTCCGAGCCCGCGGCCCCCGCCGCCTTGGCCCCTGCCCCGGCCGCGGCCAGGGCGCTGGCGGCGGCCGGGGCAGGGGCCAAGGCGGCGGGGGCCGCGGGCTCGGACGAGGCCAAGGCGGTGGCCGCGGGCGCGGAGCAGGCGGGCGTGGAGCAGGCGGCGGCCCCGCCGCGCCTTGATCGACACGAAGCGGGAAATCGGATTTCTCAACCCGCCGTTTGGCGGCGCTGAGAGGGAGAAAGCAAAAACGAACGCAACGCAGAGAAAGGAGGCGAGAACGCTATGCCATGGGGTGATCGCACTGGACCGTTAGGACAAGGCCCGCGCACTGGGCGCGGCCTGGGATATTGCAGCGGCTACGGCGCGCCGGGCTACGTAAACCCGGCGCCGGGTCGCGGCCTCGGCTTGGGCCGAGGCTGGCGCGGCCGCGCCTTTGGTTGGGGCCGCGGCTGGGGCCGCGGCTGGGGTCGCGGCTTCGGTTGGGCCCGCTGGTTCGGCGGCGCTCCCTGGGGAAGTTGGGGTTGGGGCCAGGCTTACACGCCCGCCGCTCCCACGCCCCAGGAAGAGCGCGAGGTCCTGAAGCAGGAAGCCGCAGCTCTGGAACGGGGTCTGAATGAGATCCGGAAACGGATCGCCGCATTGGAACAGACCCCGCCTCGGGGCGGTCAAGCCGAAGGTTGAGGCCGTGAGCTCCGACCATCCTTCGCGCCCCCGCCCGTTCACGGTGGCAGTGGCCAGCGGGAAAGGGGGAACAGGCAAGACCACCGTGGCCGTCAACCTCGCGTGGACGGCCGCGCGGCGGAAGGGACGGCGGACGGCGTATGCGGACGCCGATACAGAGGCTCCCAACGGGCATCTGTTCCTCAAGCCGCAGATCCGTCAGAGCCGTCCCTTCCAGACTTTTCTTCCGGAAGTCGATTCGGACAAGTGCACCCTCTGCGGCGCATGCGGGGACTTCTGCCGTTTCGGCGCCATTGCCGTGCTGGGTGAAAAACTGACTGTCTTCCCCGACCTTTGCCACGCCTGCGGCGGGTGCATCCTTGTTTGCCCCGTCGAGGCGCTCAGCGAGAAGCCGATCGAGCTGGGCGTGATCGAAACCGGGGAGGCCGGACCAATCGATTTTGTCCAGGGCCGGCTCCACGTGGGCGAAAGCCACCCCGCGCCGCTAGTCCGCGCCGTGGCCGAGGCGCTTCCGCCGGTCGATATTGCCGTGCTGGACGCCGCGCCGGGGACCTCCTGTCCGATGGTCGAGGCGGTAAGCGCGGCTGATTTTGTGCTTCTTGTGGCGGAGCCGACGCCTTTCGGCCTGAGCGATTTCAAGCTTGCCGTGGAAGCGGTCGAGTCTTTGCGCAAACCTTTCGGCGTGGTCATCAACCGCAGCGGGTTGGGCCTGGATCGCGAGATCGAGGAGATCTGCGCCCGCCGCGCCGCGCCGGTTCTGCTTCGCATCCCCAATGAGCGGCGGATCGCCGAGGCTTACGCCGAAGGCCGCCTCCTTGCCGAGGCCATGCCTGAATACCGCCGCCGGATGGAAGAACTGCTCGGAAAGTTGCTCTCTTATGCCCCGCGAACTCGTCATTCTTAGCGGCAAAGGCGGAACCGGAAAGACTACCGTCGCCGCCGCGCTTGCCGGGCTCAGCGCCCCGGTCGTTCTGGCGGACGCCGATGTGGACGCGGCCAATCTGTATCTGCTCCTCGACCCGGAGATCCGTCGGCGCGAGCCGTTTTTCGGCGGCTACAAAGCCCGGATCCGCCCCGGCCATTGCACGGCCTGCGGCAAGTGCGAAGAGCTGTGCCGCTTCGACGCCGTGTTTTTCGACGGCCCGGGCAACGGTCGTGTCCCCCGCACGTTCCGGATCGAAGAAACCCGGTGCGAGGGCTGCGGCGTGTGCGTCCATTTCTGTCCCGAGGAAGCGATCGACTTCCGCCGGGAAAACACCGGCGAGTCGTACGTTTCTTCCACTCGATTTGGACCGATGGCCCACGCTCGCCTCATTCCGGGGAGCGAGAACTCCGGAAAATTGGTCACGCATGTTCGCGAAAAGGCCAGGGAACTTGCTCAGGCGGAGCGCTTGGATTGGATTTACATCGACGGCCCTCCGGGCATTGGCTGCCCGGCCATCGCGGCGGTCACAGGCGCAGACGCGGCCCTCGTGGTCGCCGAGCCCACGGTCAGCGGCCAGCACGACATGCAACGCATTGCTGCGTTGATCGACCACTTTCAGATCCCTTGCTTCCTGTGCGTTAATAAGTGGGATTTGAATCCTGCTTTGGCCGACGCGCTGGAGCAGGAGGCCCGCTCTCTCGGCATGCGGCCCAGCGGCCGGGTCCGCTACGACGCGGCGGTCGTCGAGGCCATGATGCGCAAGCAAACGGTTCCGGAGCGCGCGCGCGCTGGAGCGGGCGAGGATTTGCGGCGGCTCCACAGCGCGCTCCGGCAGGCGCTCGCCGAGATTGCCAACCCACAAACTCAAACCTAGCCTTCGATCCAACAACGCTATGACAAACATCCAAAACAATCCTGACGAAACGGTCGACGCGAAGAAGCCGACCCTCCAGATCGCCGTTCCCGTCGCCGAGGGACGGCTTTGTCCTCACTTCGGGCACTGCGAGCAATTTGCGATTGCGGAAGTCGACCCTCAGGCCCAGGCTGTTCGACACATCCGTTTCCTGACGCCTCCGGCGCATCAGCCGGGAGTGTTGCCCGAGTGGCTGCGGCGGCAGGGAGTAAGCGTGGTGATCGCCGGCGGCATGGGCCAGCGCGCCATCCACTTGCTCAGGGAGGCGGGCGTCGAGGTGGTCGTCGGCGCGGGCTTTGAGCCCCCCGAGCGCGTCATCGAACGCTATCTCGCAGGCGATCTGGAATCAGGGGGCAACCTCTGCGACCACTAAGCGCCCCCGTCCACTGCGCCTCGGCGCGGCGAGAGGGCGACGCCAACGGTTGCTTTCCCGGACGTTTCCGGAAGAGCCGCCGTTGATTTTTGTGGCCAGCGCCTCAGCGGACTCCGGCGTATACCCGGCGGAACAGTTCGTTGGCCAGTCGGTTGTCGGTGGGGATCATCTGCCGGAGGAAGATCAGCGCCAGTTTTTCAGTGGGCAGGACGCGGAACTCGGTGCTGGCGTATCCGCCCCAAGAAAAAGTCGGGGCCCGACGCCGGGTTTGGCCTTTTCCCACTTCCACTTCCCCGATGGCAAACCCCAGGCCGAAGCGAAACTTGCCGGCCGCTCCGCCCAGCTGATCGGTGAACATCAACCGCAGGGTCTCTTTCCCCAGCACTCTTCGCCCCCGAAAGGTCCCGCCGTCCAGCAACATCTGGCAGAAGCGGCCGTAATCCCGCGCTGTCGACACCAGTCCGCCGCCGCCGGACAGAAAACGAAACCCCTTCAAGTACGGACTGGCAGTCCGCTTGTCCAAGACGACGATCTTGCCGTTCCGCCGCGTATGGCAGGAAGCGAAGCGGCTCGCTCGATCCGGCGGAACCACAAAGCCCGTGTCCGGCATGTCCAACGGCTGGAACACCGCTTCCCGCAAGTATTCATCGAGCCGTCGGCCCGACCAGATTTCGACCAGTCGCCCCAGCAAGTCGACGCTGAACCCGTAGGTGAACCGTTCCCCGGGATGGTGCAGCAACGGCAGGCGGGCCATCGCCTCGGCGGCTTCGGCCAAGGTCATCTCCGGCGGAAACATTGCCCCGGGGCCGTGATAGCGCATTCCCTCCTTGGCGTACCATTTCTTTTCCGGGCCGTCGCCGTAGCTGTAGCCGCTGGTGTGTCGGAAGAGGTCGCGCACGGTGACGGGGCGCTTCGGCGGCACGAACCGCTCCCGGCCTTCCTGCGCTTCGCGGACCCGCACTTGGGCAAACGCCGGAATGTAGCGGGCCACCGGATCGTCCAGTTGGAACTTCCCTGCCTCGTACAGCCGCATCGCCGCCACCGAAACGATCGGCTTCGTCATCGAGTAGATTCGGACGATGGTGTCAGGGCGGAACGGCGTGCGGTCTTCGACGTCACAGACGCCGGCGGCTTCCTCAAGGAGGACCTTTCCTCCCTGCGCCACCCATAGCAAGCCTCCGGCGATTTCGCCTTCTCGCACGGCGCGGCGCAACTCCGCCCGGGCGTCGTCCAGAGCTTCCGGAGCGATGCTGGGCCCCGCTGTTCCGGCCGCCGGCAAGGAAAACCAGAGGTTTGCCGCCAGCGACCCCCATAAGAGCCATTTCTGTTTCATAAGCGTTCCCACGTTGACTTTTGGAGCATTTTCCCCGCCGCCGCCTGATGACAAGCCTTTCCCGCTCAGCGCCAATCCGCCTCGACCCCGGTTGCTGTTCCGGCTGACCCACACGCGTCTTGAGTCTAAGCCGCGGCCCCTGTTGACTCAAAAGTCCATGACGCCGGAGAGGGTCCGGAGCGGCGGGGTCGTCGAGTTGATAGGCATGACAGCGAAACTGGGGACGAGCGCTTGCATCGAACGCGGCATGTAAGGAGTTCTGAAAAGAACCGGAAAGACGCGCTGCGCCCGGTGCGGGCCCAATACTCCTCCAATCTTTGCTGGACCGCCTGCGAGTTTTGCCTTCCCCCCGGAGGCAGGGGCTTTAGAATGGGCTTGACGGAACATGCTGATGCTGACAGAGTTGGATGCGGTTAATGCCCTTCCGGGGGGAAGGCTTAACTGAGGTAGAGGCTCGTTGCCCACTGCGTTGCACGGCAGCGGGCCTCGGTGTTTTCAGTCCCAGAACTCGATCTGTTTGGGCGCCTTGGGCTCTATGGCCCGTTTGCCTTGCTTGTAATTCGGGCCAATGACGGTGACGCTTTTGGCCCACTGCTCGTCCGTGATGAACAACAGGCGCACATTCCCAGCCGGGGGCACGAGCTTTTCGATGGCGCGCAGGTGCTTGTGCAGTTGCTCGAAGCTGACGCATGGCCGGGCATAAACCGAGTACTGGATCATGAGGAACCCGTGATCGAGCAGGTCATGGCGGAACCGGGCGGCTGCCTTGCGTTCCTGTTCCGTGGTCACCGGCAGATCGAACATGGCCATCAACCAGCCCATACTGAAGGGTGAATTGTTCATTCAGCCTGGAAACCGCAGTTTGACCGCGCGCACACGCCAATACACACCGATGCAAAAGGGGGGCTGCGCATCAAAGCCGCGCCTCGGCGGCGCTGCCATCTCACTCGTTCGGATTCGCGCTCGCGGATGTCCATTAGCGGTTTTCTGTTTCTTCGCGCCCAACTGCGGGATCCAGGGTCAAGCTCTGCCCCGCGCCTCAAGCGTGGCATCTTTGCCCGCCTCCAGCCCGCGCTCCTCCGTTTCCGGCAATTCCGGCGCCCAGAAGGGACGGTAGGAGCGTTTGGCGTAGGCGCGGGCCAGGGAGCTGGCCGAGGCGTCGATGGCGTCCATGAGCTTGAGCGTGTAAGGGCCGCGCCGGACGCGCCGGTCGCGCAGCTCCGCGCCGACCTTCCTCGTCCAGGCCTTCATGGAGACGTCCGGCTCAAGCATGAATTCGGCAAGCATCATTTCCACCAGCGGCCGGAACGGCTCCATCAGGTCGTACACCAACGGATCGGCCCGGTAGCGGGGTTTGTGGTGCACGCCCAGTTGGGGCAACAGGCCGTGAATGACGAGGCTGCGATGGCACAGGGCCGCCAGCACGGCATAACCGTAATTGAGCATCTGGTTGGGCGGCGTGTTTTCGCGCCGATCGCGCCGCGTGGCGGTCCAGCCGATGGACGGGAAATACAGCTGCCAGTAACGGCGGGCGCAGTTGGCCTCGTCGAACTCGTTCCGTTGGAGGGCCAGTTCCAGCTGGGGGGAGTGGAGCTGTCGGCGCGCCAGCACTCGGGTTTGGTTGAGCGTTTTGACGCGCAGCATTTTTTGCCAGAGCCGGGCGTTGAGCCGGCGCGGGCGGGCCGTCTGCGTTTCGAAAGCTCTTAGGTCCACGACGCGGGCCAGCGGGGCGGTCCAGCCGCTAGGCTGGTAGCGCTCGTTGCAGTGGAGCACGACGGCGTCTTTCTCCAACACGCCGCTGAGGAAACTGGAGGTGAGAGTGACGCCGCGAGCGGCGATGATGACAGCGCGCAGGTCGTCCAAGGGCAAGCGGCGTTCGGTCTGGTTCTGGGAACGGCAGACGATGAATCCGCGTTCACGGGCCAATACCGCCCCGTGCTGGAACACATGCAAAACGTGATGGCTCATGGCGGTTCCTCCCTGATCACGCTTTGCGCCGAAAGCCGGCAGCCACAAGTTTCCTTAAACTGATCCACGGGCTTTTTTCACCGGAAACGTTGCTAATCCGGGCGCGGCCATCCTGCTTGATCGTGTTCAGTCTGTAAACGCCGGGCACAAGCTTGCCGTGCGTGACCGGTTGCTTCAATTCCACTAGACACATACTCTGAAAGAAGCCTACCAGACGGCCGCCAGCGGCCCGCCGCTGGACTTCGGCTTTGACGGCCGCCAGGGATTCGAACGGACGCACTGGTCGGACACAGACGCGCCCGCGCTCATTCACATAAACAAATTGACCGCGATGTCCGCCTTTGCGGGTGCGGTACGCGCCAGAGGCGTCCTTGGACAGATCCTTGAATTCCTCCGGTTTTTCGTCTCGGTTGAGCGTGACTTTCAAGACTTTCCTGCCGGCCAGTTCTGCGCAAGCGCCTTTGGCCAATGACCGGCAAAAGTTATCCCAGGCTGTCTGATCCGGGCCGCTTTCGATGAACTCCTCCAAGACGCGCCGGATGCGCGCGTCGCGCACATGGGCAATCTGGTCTTTTGCGTAGTCCAGATTGAAGACCGGCCGCCGTTGTTCTTGCTTGTAGGCCAACTCACGCAGCGAGACGCGCTGCACGATGACAGGCCGGCCGTTCTCAAACCGGCGGCCGTAAATCGTGTCGGCCAGAACGGATGGTTCGTAGGCCACAGGGCGCGGCACGATTTGTTGCAGGCGCTCGGCAAAGAACGACCGGATCCGTTGGTGATCCTCACGGCCGTTAGCGTCACGGAACGCGGCTGGGAAGCGGAAGAAACCTTCCTTGCGCGGGTCGCGGGCCCAATGGGGGATGAATGTCATGACCATGGCGTCGAGGGCATGGTGGCGGTCGTCCTCGCGATTCTTGACCTTTTTCGCCAGCACTTCTGGCTGGGTGTTCTCGCCGTAGAGCAACTTGTCGAGGCCGTACTTGCGGCGCACACGGGCCGTTAGGCCGCCGGAGACTACAATGACCCGTTTGACCGGCTGCGGGCCGCTGTAATCCACGCCGTTGCGCCAGCCGAAGCGCAGGTTGACGATGGTCTGGGCCAGCTTGGAAATCCAAGCAGTCTCGGCCAAGGCCGTATAGCGCTCAACCAATTCCGGGGCGTCTTCGCGCGTGAGGAGCTGGACCTTCTTGTTGCGAAGGGTGGCGGCACGGGCTTCGACACGCGCTACGTAGGCGTCCCACTCCTCGGCGCCATGCAACAAGGCGTAGGGTGTCAGTTTGCCCTTTTCCTTCAAACTGTTCACTTCGGGAAAGGTAAGCACGTAGTTGACCATCGCATCTGGTCCGCCCAGTGAGCGTGGGACGATATGGTCAATCTCATATCGGTCGAGCTGGGTTTCGGAGAGCGGCTTTCCGGTGTAGAGGCAAATGCCGCCCTGAGCCTTGAACAGCTCATAGCGGAGTCCGGCTGAGCGAGAAGCCAAACCGAGCTTACAGGCTTCCGTTTCCGCCTCCGTCCGCGCTCGCTCGCGCCGCTTCAGGAAGCTCTGCAGCTCGCGTTTTGCCTTCTCGCCCATGAAATCCTCGCGGACAAACTCGAGGACGATGGCATCGGGCACGCCGAAGCCGGGCAAGTTCTCGCGCGGGTCCCCAACCTGAAGTTTTTTCAGTCGCTCATCAAAAAGGCCGAGCCGATGCCGGACGACGGGGTCTTTGATCGTGCCGAGCAGCTCGCGCACCGCGGCGTCGGCGTCCAATCGTCCGTCCTCGGTGTGCTTCTGCTGCAGGGCTTCGAGGGTTTGTGCCGGGATGAAAAGGTTTTCCCAGGAGTCCGGACTGCGGTCGTCCTTTCGCATCTGAAGCAGGAACCCCAGCTCCGAAATCAAGAGGCCGCGCTTGCGGTTTGCGGTGTTTTCCAGCTCGCGCTGGCGCTTTTCGGCCGCTGTGGAATCGTTAAAGAGGGCCAGCGGCTTGTTCGGGGCCGGGCCCAGCCGTGCGAGCAGTTCCGGTTCGCGCCGCGCCAGCCGGGCGTGGAACGCAGACGGGGCCTGGCCGGAGAGGATGAGTTCCTTAAGAATGCGCAAGGCCACGCGCGAATAGGCGCTGCGGCCGGAAGTGCGAGGCGCTCGGACTTCCTCGTGACCGGGCAGCGGGCGCAGGATTTTCGCCTCGCTTGCCTGCGTGGCTTCCTTCCAAACCGCTGTAGCGGCCTTGACCAACGGATGCAGATGGCCCGGCAGGGCGATGTGACCAGCTCGTCCTCTTCCGGCAACAGCGTGTAAGAGGGCTTCGGCCTCTTCCGAGGTGAGCGGACGCGCCGCGCCGTGTTCCTTGACAGTGAAGTGGGCGAGACGTTTGAGACACTCGGCTTCCTTAGCGATTCTCGACCAATCGGACCGCTTGATGGCAAAACAGTTGGCGACTTTCTTGGGCCATTCTTTCACTGGTTCGCCTTCGGAGGAGAGCAGAACAAGGTTCCTCAGCCGCCGTTGGGCAAAGGCGAAGATGTCGCGGACTTCCTCGACCGTGAGCTTGCGCTGGCCTTTAGCCGCATCCGCCACCAACAAGTTCTTGAGCTTGAGCAAGAAGGTAACTTCGCAGGCCAGAAGCGACTCCGGCACTAGTTTGCCAGTCAGCTTGCCGGTTTCATCCTTTTCGAGACGCGGTTGCACTTTGCAGGTGTGGTACCGCGGAATGAGCACACAAGGCGCAAGGATTCGATTGTCGAACTTGGGGGTTTTTTGGCCGAGGGCGGCCATCCATTCTTCGAAGGCGCCGATACGGATGCCGGCCTCGCGGCGCTGGTTCAGGAAAGCCTCGAAGGAGGTCTCGTCAGGCCGACCGGCCGGGCCGTCACAGAGGAATTCGCCAAAGGTCCTGTCGCGGACCTTGTAGGTCCGTTCGTTGCCGGTGACCGGGTGAGGGAACTTCCAGCCCTCGCGTTGCCAGCGTTCGAAGGCTTGCTGGAGTTGGGGCAGCATGGCTGCGGCATTGTCCCCCAGCTCGATCAGTTCCTTGCGGACGTCGGCGCGATCGAACCGGACGTTGCGGGTGCTGCCGGCGCGGTGATCGGGGCGCAGGCGCAACTGGTCGGGCTGGTCGGGGCGCCACAGGCCCATATGGAAAGCGTCGTAGTAGCAGGGATAGTGGAATTCCGCCGGCACGCTTTTCTTGAAATCCGGCCATTTGCCGACGGCTTCGCGATAGCTTGGATCGGCTTGTTCGAGCCGTTTCTGCTCTTCGGTTTCCAGTTCTTCGGGCGTCTTGCCTAGGGAACGAGCCGCCTTTGTAGCCCAAGGGACGCGGCCATAACCGCGCTTTTGCATGGCAGAGCGCAGCGCCTTGTAAACCTGCCACGGTTCCAACGGCGGGTCTCCAGGTTTCCAGCGGAGCAGCTTGATGCGCAGCAGGCAGGAGGTATAGCAGATGTTTGCGCCGGCTTCGTCCGAGGGCGCCCCGTCTCGGGTTTTCTCGCCCGGCGTTGGAGCGAATTCGCGTTCGAGGCGGTAATCGGCCTTTCGCAGAATCCATCGGCCACCGCTCTTGACATTGCGCCATCGAGTTTTCCCCCGCTCCTTCTTCTTCTTTTTCCTGACCTGGTAGTCAACGTATTCGGTTTGACGCGCTTGCAACGGCGTGAGACCTGCGGCGCGCCAGACGGTCTCCAGCCAACGTTCGCGTTCGCGGTGGGCCAGCCGGACTTTCCAGGCGCGATAGCGGCTGGCGGGCGTGCCGGATTGAGTAGCCGGGCCGCGCTGGGCCAAATCCGGCGGCAACAGCAAAGCCCCGACGTGGAGAAACTGATTGGTTCGAAGGTCGCGAACCGCTTCTCCGATCGACCCTTTTCCCAGGTCAAAGGCCCAGATGGTAGTGGAAAATTTCATAGCTCTATGGAACCTCTGAATAATTCGGATTTTCTGATCTAACCTCTCTTCTTTCCTGCTTCTTTCCTTTAGAGGGGTGTCTTCTTGGAAAAATTCAGCTCTTTTTCTTTCTATGAATTCTTCTTGCTCGGTTTGTTTTCGTTACTTTCTTCTTTTTCCTTTCTCTGGGCACAATCCACC
>JAGHDA010000414.1 GCA_021160185.1 Verrucomicrobiota bacterium | reverse complement strand
GCCGCCTGAGGCGGAGTCCGAGGCGTGGCGCAAGGCGGCGCTCCATATCGGCCCCCGGCCCACGGTGGAGGCGGCTTCCGCCCCGCCGCGGCTGGAGGCCCATCTGATCGGCTTTCGGGGAAACCTGTACGGGCGCTGGCTTTCGGTTCGCCCGATCGTTCGCCTGCGCGGGGAGCGGTCCTTCGACTCCCTGGAAGCTTTGAAAGCCCAGATTGATCAAGACGTGGCGCAGGTGGAAAAAATGCTCCAGGACCGTCGCCCCGGCGAGCCTCTGATGAGCCGGCCCTCCTCTGAAACCCCAAAGCCCCTTACCCGGGAAGAAGAAGCCCATGGCTAACGAAATCGAACAACTCAACGTGGAAGTCCGCCGCGCGGGGGCGTTTTTGGAGCCTCTTCGCAGCGAGATCGGCAAGGTCATCGTCGGTCAGCGCGGCCTGATCGATCGACTGCTTATCGGCCTGTTGGCCAACGGGCATGTGTTGTTGGAGGGCGTGCCCGGCCTGGCCAAGACGTTGGCGGTCAAGACTCTGGCGCAGTCCCTCAACGCGCGCTTCTCGCGCATCCAGTTCACGCCGGACATGTTGCCGGCGGATATCATAGGGACCCAGATTTACAACCCCCAGACAGGCGCCTTCACCACGCGGCGGGGCCCGATCTTTGCCAACCTGGTGTTGGCCGACGAAATCAACCGCGCCCCCGCCAAGGTCCAAAGCGCCCTGCTGGAGGCCATGCAGGAGAAGCAGGTCACCCTGGGCGATCAGACGCTTCGGCTTGAAGAGCCCTTCCTGGTGTTGGCCACGCAGAACCCCATCGAACAGGAGGGCACCTATCCCCTGGCCGAGGCGCAAATCGACCGCTTCATGCTCAAGGTGCACGTGCCGTACCCGGAGCGGGACGAAGAGCGACGCATCATGGAATTGATGGCGCGCACCGACCAGCCGCCCCAAGCCCGACCAGTGGTCGAGCCGCAGGCGATCCTGGAGGCGCGCGGCGTGATCAATCGCATCTACGTGGACGACAAGGTCAAGGACTACATCGTGGACCTGGTGCAGGCCACGCGACACCCGGACCGCTATCGAATGCCGATCCGCCAGTTCATCGAGCTGGGCGCTTCGCCGCGGGCCACGATCGCCCTGACCCTTTGCGCCAAGGCCCACGCGTTTCTCCAGGGCCGAGGCTATGTCACGCCTCACGACGTCAAGTCGATCGCCCCGGACACGCTCCGCCACCGCGTGATGATCACCTATGAAGCCGAGGCGGAGGAAAAGACGCCCGACGCCATCGTGAAGCGCATCCTCGACGAGTTGCCCGTGCCTTGATCCGCCTCCTTTCCGCCCTCCCGCCCATGCTTCCCGCCGAGATCATGAGAAAGATTCGCTTACTGGAGCTGCGCACCCGGCGGCTCGTGAGCGAGACCATGGCGGGCCGCTACCAGAGCGCTTTCAAAGGCGTGGGGCTCAACTTCGAGGAGGTGCGCGAATACATGCCGGGAGACGAGGTCCGGATGATCGACTGGAACGTCACCGCCCGGATGCACCATCCTTACGTGAAGAAGTTCACCGAGGAACGGGAGCTGACGGTGATGCTGCTGGTGGATCTGAGCGGCTCGGGTCTTTTCGGCTCCACCCAGCAGACCAAGCGGGAGCTCGCGGCCGAGATCGCTTCGATCATGGCCTTTTCGGCCGTTCATAACAACGACAAGGCGGGCCTTGTGCTTTTTTCGGATCACGTGGAGCGCTTCGTGCCTCCGCGAAAGGGACGGCGACATGTGCTCCGGGTGATTCGCGAAATCCTTATGCATGAGCCGGAAGGGCGGGGCACGGACCTGACCGGCGCGCTGCGGTTCGTCAGCCGCGTGGTCCACCGGCGGGCGATCGTGGTCATCCTCTCGGATCTGATGGGGCAGACGACTCCGTCGCGGAGGGACATCGAAGCACACCTGCGCCGGGCGGCGGTGATGTCCCACACGTTGGGCCAGACGCCCCTGGCCGCGTTGCGTCAGGCGAATCGACGGCACGACGTGGTGGCGGTGCAGATTGTCGATCGCTTCGAGCTGGTGCTGCCGGCGCTGGGGCGATTGATGCTCAAAGACGCGGAGACCGGCGAGACGGTCGAGGTGGACACCGGCGACCCGCGCCGCCGCCGCTCGTTCGCCGAGCGGCAGGAGCGCGCTCAGGCGGAGCTGCGGGAGCTGTTTCAGGCGGCGGGGATCGATCTGATCCAGCTCCGCACCGACGAGTCTTACATCGGGCCGCTGGCCCGGTTTTTCGAAATGCGGGAGCGGCGCAGACGCCATGGCTGACTCCGGCGTCCAATGCCGAATCGAACGGCTCGGTCCGGTCGCAGGCTGCGGTCTGACCGCGGCGGTTCTGCGCGGGGAGGGAAGGCGATGAGCGTTCCGGCGTTCAGTTTTGCCGTCGCCGCGCCGGCGATCCCCGGCGAGCCCGACCTTGCCGGCCTTACGAATCTGGCCGCCCAACCCATCCGGGAGGTGAAGCCTCCGGTGGCGATGCCTTCGGAGTTTTCCTGGGTTTGGCTCTGGCCCCTGTTGACGGCTGTGGCGTTTGGGCTCGCCCTTTATCTCTGGCGGCGCAAGCGGCCGAAGTTCGTCCAGTCCGGCAAGCCTCGGCCCGGCGCGCCGCCGCACATGGCGGCCCTCCGGGAGCTGGAGGAGGCCATGCGCTACCTCGGCAAGCCGAAGGTTTTCTGCACCGCCGTCTCCGGAGCGATGCGGGAGTACTTGGAGAGGCAGTTCGAATTGCCCGCTCCCTGGCGAACCACCGAAGAGTTTCTCGTCGAGCTGGAGCGGAGCCTGCTTTTGACCGACCGGCACAAGGACCAGATCGGCCGGCTGCTGGTAAGCTGCGATCTGGTAAAGTTCGCCCGACACGAGCCGGGGCGGGCGGACTTGCGCGAGCTGCAAGCGGCGGCGGTGCGGCTGGTGCGTGAAACCTACGCGGCGCGCCGTCCGCCGCCGCAAGAAACCGAGCCGGCGCCGTCCGCCGACCAGTCCGGCTCCTGAAGCTGCTATGCGCTTTGCAAGCCCATGGTTTTTGATCCTTTTGCCGGCGCTTCTTCTGGTCGCCTGGCTTCGGCGGCGGCACACCTCGCGCCCGGCGTTCCTTTACTCTTCGATCGCGTTGCTCCGGGGCGTGAGCCAGATCGGCGCCTCTCCCGGCGCCCGCTTCCTGGAAGGGCTGCGCTGGACGGCCCTGGTCTTGTTGATTCTCGGCCTGGCCAGGCCCCAGATCGGCGTGAGCCGCGTCCAAAGCGGGCCCGCGCGGAAGGCGCTGGCGGTGGTCCTGGACGTGTCCGGATCGATGGCCGCCGAGGACTGTCGTTCGGCCCAAGGCCGCGTCAGCCGCCTGGAGGCCTTCAAGGAAGCGTTCGAGGAATTCCTGCAAACCCGACCCGACGTCCGGGTCGGCCTCATCGGTTTCGCTTCCGAGCCGTATCTGATCAGCCCGCCCACCGCGGACCGCCGCTTTCTGCTGCGGAGCCTGGATCGATTGGTTCCGCTCGGGACGGACACCAACAAGGCAAGCGGCTCGGCTGTGGCCGCCGCTCTCGGGCGGCTTCAGGGGGTTCCGGAGCCGGAGCGCCTCATCCTGTTGGCAACGGACGGAGCGGACACCGGCCAGGGCGTGGACCTGCTTACCGCCGCCGCCGCCGCCAAGGCGCTCCAGATTCCCGTGTCCGCAATCGCCGTGGGCGGCTCCGGCTCAGCGCCGATCCCTTACACCGATCAGTTCGGCGTGAAGCGGTATCGCTCGATCTCCTGGCGGCCGGACCTGGGCCGGCTCCAGCAGGCGGCGGCGTTGACCGGAGGCAAATTCGCCCGGGCCGCCGCGGTTTCCGAGCTGCAGCGCGCCCTGGAGGCGACGCTTGCCGCCGAGGACGCTTCTTCCGGACCGAAGCGCTACCTCCAATACGCGGAGCTGGCCTCCTGGTGCGTGATCCCGGGCTTCGTGCTGTGGCTCCTGGAAATTATCCTGGCGAACAGCGTATGGCGGCGGCTTCCATGAGAAACAAAGAGAGGGCGCGACGATGAACGCAGCAAGCGCAGGAGCCGCCATCCATTTCGCCAAGCCGGAAATGCTTCGATTGGCGGCCGTCACGCTGCCGTTGCTGGGATGGTTCCTGTGGCGATCCTGGATCGTGCGACGACGGCTGATCGCCCAGTTCGTCCGGCCTAAATTGCTCAGCCAGCTCACGGTGGGCGTTTCCCGCGGGCGGCAGTTGCTGCGGCTTTGGTTCCAGCTCGGGGCCGCGGCGTGCCTCTTTCTTGCCTTGGCCAGGCCGCAATATGGCGTCAAGTGGATGGAGCTTCCCGGAGAGCAGTTGGACTTGGTGGTGGCGGTGGACGTTTCGCGGAGCATGGCGGCGCGGGATGCGACGCCCGACCGGTTGAGCGCGGCCAAGGCGGCGGCGCGCGCCGCGGTCGAAGGGCTCGACGCGGCCCGGTTTGCCCTGGTGGCTTTCGACGGGGCTGCCGCGGTCCTCTGTCCGCCCACGCCGGACAAGGCGGCCTTTGTTCAGGCCGTGGAGGCGCTCGATTACGATCTGCCCGGAGCGCCGGGCACCGCCGTCGGCGAGGCGGCGGCGGCGGCGCTGGATCTGCTT
Organism: Verrucomicrobiota bacterium; assembly: GCA_021160185.1. Classification (GTDB taxonomy): domain Bacteria; phylum Verrucomicrobiota; class Verrucomicrobiia; order Limisphaerales; family CAZBKV01; genus JAGHDA01. Next base: position 1,945 of record JAGHDA010000414.1, on the reverse strand, counting down.
GACCTTTCGCGGCCGGCGGCGCGCGCCATCCTGTTGATCAGCGACGGAGAGAACCATCAGCTCGGCGCGCTGGAGAGCGCGCGGATGGCGGCCCGAGTCGGCGCGCCGATCTTCGTCTTCGGCGTCGGTTCGCTCCAGGGCGCGCCCGTGCCGGCGCCTGGTCAGAACGGCCGGGAGACTTTCCTCCGGGACGAGCAGGGCCGCCAGGTGGTGAGCAAGCTGGACGAAGCGTTTCTTTCTGAGATGGCGCGGCTTAGCCGGGGCGATTACGTGCGTCTGGAGGATCCGCGGGCCGCCGGACGCTTCGCCCAGATGTGGTTCGCCCCGCTCGCCGCGAAGGGCTCGGGCGCGATTCTCTACCGCCGCTACCGCGAGCAGTATCAATGGCCGCTGGGGCTGGCGGTTCTGTTGCTTTTTCTGGAGATGCTCCTGCCCGACCGCCGCCGGAAGGTGCCCCGCCCGGAGCGAACCCAGGTCGCGTTCAGCGCGGCCGTTCGCGTCTCAGCCTGCGCGGCGGCCGCGTTGTTCCTCGCCGCGCCGGCGGCGGCCTCGGCAGGGGCTGCCTTGCAGGCTTACGAAGAGGGGCGTTTCCAGAAGGCGTTGGATCTGTACCGCCGGGCGTTGGAAAAACGGCCGGAGGATCCGCGGCTCCACTACAATCTGGGCCTTGCCGCGTATCGGTTGGAGCAGTTCGAAAGCGCCGCCAATGAATTTTCTGTGACGCTCCTGAGCGAGGATGAGGAGCTTCTCCCGCGGGCCTACTACAACCTGGGCAACGCTCTTTGCAGGATGGGCGAGCGGGAGACGGATCTTCGGCGCCGCCTCGATTTATGGAAGCGGGCTCTCAATTGCTACGAATCGACGCTTGAACAGGATCCCAAGGACGAAGACGCGGCGTTCAATCGCGATGTGCTCCGCGCCCGGATTCGCCTGTTGGAGGCCAAGCTGAAGCGAGAGTCCGGCAAAGAAGGGACCCGGCAAGCCGTTTCAGGCAGCGCCCAGAAACCGCAAAAGCAGGGCGGCGCCGGCTCCCCCAAGCCGGCGCCCTCCGGCCCTTCCTCGCGGTTGCGTCCCAAGCCGGCGCCCTCCCCCAAGCCGCCGCGCGGCTTCACCAACGCCCTGAGCGCCGAACAGGCGGCCAAGCTGATCCAGGAGGCCCAGCGCTCCCTCAAGTTGTGGCGGCCGCCCCGCCCCGAACAGACCGGTCGGGCAAATAATCCTTCGGCCTACCCGTGGTAGCCGCTTTGTTCCCCAAGCTCCTTTCCCTCTCGTCGTCTCGGCAGCTACAGAAAAAGGCCCGCCTCGGCTTGACGACTCGAACCGTTGAATGAGCGGCGTTTCGCGCGCTGGCTCGCATCACAAGAATGAGCGTCCCACCCCAGCCCTCTTGCCTTGAAAGCGACCTTGTTAAGGATTCCTTCAGCGCGGCAAGGCGTCCCAAAGCAGCCCCGACCGCCCTCATGCGCCTGCTGGCCGTCCGCCTGAACCTCCGCCTAAAAACCGTCTGATTTTCCCCATTTTCCCGTTGTCCCCCGGCGGAGAGGCTGTTAGTCCTAGTTCGCTATGAAGCTGAAAGTATTCCTTTATTACTGGGGCTCTGCTGGGCGTTTCTGCGCAAGCCTTGACCGGATCACGCAACGTTTTTTCTGTAAATTCTTCTTTGTTCTGAGGCGGAGTTGTCGTTCTCCACGTCCATATTCAAGCGCCTTTTGCCTGTTTCCCATTCTTCGCTCAGTTCCATCAGGACTGCACAGGCCAACCGAAGCAGCAACGCCTCATTTGGAAACAATCCAATCACTGGTCCGGTAACGCGGAGGAGGGCTGCTTTCTGATTGGCGATGCGCTGGGCGGGGGTAATGATGTTGAAAGGTAGAGGTGGACCCCGGAAATGGGACCGGTGGTTAAGTTATGCTGAGAGGTGACGATTGTGTATGGAGGCTGTATG
>JAGHDA010000311.1 GCA_021160185.1 Verrucomicrobiota bacterium | reverse complement strand
CTTCTGGCTCAACGGCGTTTGCTCAGGCTTGCCACGTTCTTCACCGCCCGCTGCGGCTTTCTGCGGTTTTCTTTGGTCCGCGGCGGGTTTGCCGGTCTGCGCCCTCGCCGCGCACCCTGTAACCAGGCATGCCGCTGCCACCCATGCCAGCTTTCTCATGGTTCGTCTCCTTTCACTGCCAGGTTCCTGGTCTTGCTCGCGCTCCTGGTTCGGTTCCGCTTGGCCGCGGCAGGGCCCTCTTCCGCGTGCCTGCGTGGGCGCCCCGCGGCCGATTCCGGCTTGCTCAACAAACCCTGCCTGCCCAAGGAACGCTCCCGGCCCAACTCTGCGTACGAATCAAACCCAACGCGGCTTTGCCTTTGGCGCCGTTCAGGGGCTAAACTCTGTTTACCTTAGCCTGTTTGTTCCAACCCGATATCCAAGTCAAGCCATAGAAAAGCGCGCCGGAAGAGGCATGGTTGTGGCGACTGCCGTCTTGTCGGCGAGGAGAAGGCGAGGATGCCGTGGTCGATTATCCGGCATAGGAGGCGGCGACAGCCTTCACCAACGCCTTCAGAGATTGGCCGTGGGGCTGCTCGGCCGCCTTCCAAAGCGTTGCCAGAGGCCCGAAGTATCTCCTTGCCCGTAGATCGGCGAGTAAGCCGGCCGCGCCGCTTGATCCCCGTTTCGGCCGGTTTCCCCCGGCGGCAAAGCTTTTGCGGCAAGAGGGAGCGGCCTTTCCGGGCGCTTTTTTCTCCGGCCACGCCTCGCGGCTTTGGTAGGCTCGGGCCTGTCATGCAATGCCTTCTCTCACGAAAGCCGCGTGGGCGGGCGGCGCGGAGCCCGTGGCGGACTTGGGTCCATCTTGCGCTCTGTGTGGGCTTTGCTCTTCGGGTCGGCGCGGCGGCGCTCCGGCCGGTTGTGGAGGTAGAGGAAGACGTCTACCGCTATCAACCCGCCAACAACGGCGCGGGGCCGCTGTGGTGCAGCGGGTCCGCCTGTCTGGTCCGCGTCGGCGCGAACGCGCTGGCGAGCGGCCTGGAGACTTTGCCCGCAGCCAAACCGCTCAACAACTGTCGTTGGCTGTTGTTCCATCGCGCGACGGAGGGGTGGCGCTTGGCCCAGGCCGACCCGAAGGGCCGCACGCGCGAGCCTTGCCCCCTCGCCGTCTTTTCCGACGGCCGCCTGTTTCTTTCGGCGAACCCGACGTTGGTCGCCGACCCTGAGGCTTACAGCGGCCCGGCGCGCCCGGAGCTGCTCCAGTTCGACGCCGCCCATCCGGCGCGTCCGTTTCGCCGGCTCATCCCCAAATGGCAGGGCAATCCGCGGTTCACCGAGCGCTCCTGCCGCAGCCTGGCCGCCGACGGCGCCGACCGGGAGTTGATCCTCTTTCAGAACATCGGCTACACCCACGCGGAATGGACTTTCATGGACCGCGCGGGGCGTTGGGCGGCTCAGGGTCGGTTGAAGTGGCCTTGGGGGGCGGAGTGCGCCAAGCCTCAGCCTGTGCGTGTGTGTTACCCGGATGTGGCCTTGCGCCGCCGCGCCGTCTATTTCTGCGGGGTGAGCGACATCGTGGAGCCCAACCCCCAGTGGCGGGCCTATAAACGAAAGCTGACCGGCCGGGAGTGGGATTATGATTTCCGGCGATTGTTCTACACCTGGACTCCGGACATTACGAAGGAGCCGTTCCGGCCGTGGCTGGAGCTGGACAGCCGCGAAGCCACTTGCGGATGGATCACGCCGGGAGACTTGTGGGTCGGGCCGGACGGCACGGTTCATGTTGTCTGGACCGTGCGGGCTCTGGACGAGCGGCTGCGGCCGGTTTTCTTCCCCGACGCCGAGCAGTTTTACGCCGTCAAGTACGCCAGGATCCGGAACGGCCGCTTGCTCGGCGCCGCGCGGTTGTTTTACGCCCGCCCGCCGGGGCCTGCGCCGGGCCGCGCGCGTTTTCAGCCGACCCCGGAGGGGCGGTTGTTCGTCGTGTTTTACCTTTCCGGCCGGGACGCCGGCGGACGGCGCGTGTCCGAGGACAGGCTTCTGGAGCTGAAGGACGGGCGGCTCGCGGGGCCCGGCGCGGCGCTGCCGCTTCGGCGGCCGATGCGCGATTTCTTCACGGCCACGCCTCGGGCCGGCTCGCCGCCTTCCCGTTGCCTGGAGATGCTGGGCGAATGCGCCGGCGCCGGCGGCGTGATCAGCTACGCTCGAATCCGCCTGGAGTAGGGAGCGGGCTTGCTCGGCTGCGCAGGGGGCGTTCCGATTCGGCCGGCGGCTGTGCTCAGTTCATCCAGGCGGGGAAATGCTTGGTTCTCTCGTAGCCCACGCGGCGGTAGCGGCGGTGCCATTTGAAGGACCAGACGGCTTTCGGGGAGCCGGTGTGGCGAACGGAGCCGTCGAAGAACAGGATGTTCGCCCCGCGCCCGTGCCGGGCGATGGCGAAGTGCATCGACTCGTAGCCGTAGCCGCGCCACTCGCCGTTGCGATTGGGGGCCGCGTCTTTCTGGGAGATCCGGTCGTCCGGCCCGCCGCCGCGCCACATGGCGTCGAGGAACAGCGGGATTTCCGAGGGGCTGAAGTTCACGTTGAAGGAGCCCCAGTGATCTTCTCGGCGTCGGCCTTGAATGTCCTTGCGCGCGCGGTAAATCCAGTTGTTGGCTCCGTAGCTGCTGACGAGGACTCCTTTGACCTGATCGCCGGTGAAGTCGGGAAACACGTAGGCGGTTCGTGCCCCGCCGTAGGGGGCGAGTTGGCTTTCCGGGGCGTCCAGGGGGCGAGGGGTTTCGGAGGCGGAACTCTTGCCGCGCCGGGCCGCAGCCGCGGGGCACAGCAGGAGCGAGGGCTTTTCCCGGTAGTGACGGGCGAGGGCCCGGACCCACTCCCCGCGCGCCCAGCCCACCTCGCCGTCGCTGAAGAAACCCTCGTTGTCGTCGGTGTAGAGCATCCAAATGATCATCCATTGATGGAGGTTGGACACGCAATGGATGGACTTGGCCTTTTCTTTCGCCTTGCTGAGGGCGGGGAGCAATAGGCTTGCCAGGATCCCGATGATCGCGATGACCACAAGCAGCTCGATCAGCGTGAAACCGGAGCGCCTGAGAGCTTTTCCATCTCGAACGCGCGCTGGGTGGAGTCGATCCGAATTCACGCCTGCATTCTGGCCGGGGGCTTTCCGCCGCGTCAAGGGGCGTTCTCTGGACTTGGGAGAGGCGAGGCGAAGGGCGCTTTTCCGGAGGGCGAAGCGTCGGATCTTGCCCCGCTGAGGCAGGACGGGCGCGAGGATTGTCGGTCTTTCTGTCGCGCGCGCCGGGCTTGGAGGGAAACCGGCCTTTTGGAAGGCGGAATCGGCCTCGCCGTTGCGGCAAGCGCTCCGGCTTGAAGAGGGTCGGAGTTTTCGGCTAGGGTGCCTTGCATGG
>JAGHDA010000320.1 GCA_021160185.1 Verrucomicrobiota bacterium | reverse complement strand
TTCCAGGGGAAGGGTTTCCAGCTGCGGCGCGCCGAACAGAAGGGCGTGAGGAAAAGCCTTTCGAAGCGGCGGGATCAGGAGGGCGGCCGTTCCGGGCGGCGTGTTCAACAGAAACGCCGCCGGCGGCCGGGGCGCGCGGGAAAGAGCCGCCAAGATCGGTCCCACGTCAAGCCCCTGCTCCGGAACCTCGAATCGAAACATCGGCGCGGCCTTCAGCGTTTCCAGGCGGCGCATCAGCTCCCGGTCAAAAGCGCGCGCGTCATGATCGACGCCGGCGAACACCACTAACCCCTCCAGCTCCACTCCCAACCGAGCCTGCATCCTTCGAATCAGAAAACGGGCTGTCGCGTCGCCGGAAGGCGCGCAGGCGAACATCCACGGGACGCCGGCGAGGGTGATCGAGGCGTCCCCGCCCGCCGGACTGACCAACGGGAGCCGGGCTTTGGCAACGACCTGCTCGGCCAGATGCGCGCTCGGGCCGTCCACCCCGCCAAGGACAGCCAGCGCGCGCTCGGCGTACACCGCGCGGAAGAGCTTCGCCACGCCCGTGCCCCACGGATTTTCCGACCAGCAGCCTCTGAGGAGGCGGATCGCCGCCGCCGCAGGCTTCCGTTTTCGAACCTCCTCAAGCGCCTGATCCGCCGCCCATCGGAAACGAGCCCGCAGCCCTTGGGCCTCGCGACCCGGGCCGAACCAAATCACCGTCCGCCCGCCGGCTTCCTCCCGAGGACCGACCCACTCCAAAGCGCGGCTTCGGAAGTCCGTATGAGGCGGGGGCGGGGCGGCCGCGGCCGCGAAGAGCGCCGCTCCAAGGAAAACCGCGCGCAAGCGCCGCAACCTCGAACCGCGCTTTCGGACGGCGCCCCGGCCTCCTCGCCCGCTCCCGAGGGCCAAAGCAAACGGGGCCGATCGCGTGGACCGACCCCGTCCGCGGCTCCGCCGCAAGGCCGTCCGGCCGCTCATTTCACGGTCCGCTGCAAAGCTAAGCTGCGCACCCACTTGAACGATCCTTGAGGAATTCCCAGGTCTTTCCGCGAGTAGTAATGCCACTTGCCCTGTTTGCAGATCGCCAGATACACCTCCCCGCCATCGTCAAGCGCCGCCGTCAGGGGGATGTCGCCCGTGACGCCATGCCACGGCTCGGAACGATACGCCAGGACATCCCGAATCTTGGCGCGATTCAATCCGGCTTCCTGAATGGCCCAGATGAGCATGCTCATGCCGTCGTAGGCATGCGCGGCGTAAGTCTCCGGCTCCGCCCCGAAGCGCTCCCGGAAGGCTTTCCGGAAGGCCTCCAACTTCGGGTCTTTGCGGTCCGGATTCCACGGATAAGCGCAAACGACGCCTTCAGCGTTCTTGCCCGCAATCTTCAGGAACTCGTCCGAAGCGCAACGGTCGCAGGCCAGGAAGAGCTGGTTCATCCCTCGCGCGCGCATCGCGTTGAGGATCAACGCGCCCTCGCGGGCGTCTCCCCAATGCACCACCGCCTCGGGATTCGTCTCCTGGATGCGCTCGAGCTGGAGATCGAAATTGGTGTCGCCGACCTGGTAAGCCATTTCCACCAGAAGCGGCCGCGCCAGCCGCCTGCTTCCGTCGCGCAGCTCGCGCACTCCGAACCGGCCGTAGCGGTTGCTGGACCGAATGACAGCCACTCGATGAAGATCGAGTTTGCGGTAGAGATAGTCGATAAGGATATAACACATCTTCCGATCGTCGCCGATGCAGCGGAACACCCAAGGGATGTTCGTCTCGATAAACGTGGGGTCGGTGTCCCCGCAATTCATCCAAGTCAGCTCCGCTTTGAGAGCGACCCGGATGGCGATATGCGTGTTGGCTCCGTCGATCGAGCCCATGATGGCCCACACCTTGTCCTCATAAGCCATCCGAACCACCTCGTTCCCCGAGGCGCCCCACAGCGCGTTGTCGTTATGCACCACCAGCTCGAACGGAATATGACGCTTGAGATAGCCTCCCTTGGCGTTCGCCTGCTCGATCGCCAGCTTGGCCCCGCGCAGCATCATGACGCCTAGGTTCTCCTCGTGGCTCTTGCCGCCCGTAGCCACCGACACCGTCGGAACAATGGGCCCCAAAAAGCCGATCTTGACCGTTTTGACATCCTCGGGCTCGGGAAAGGCGCGACCGGGCCCGGTGTACTCCATTTGCACCAAGAAGTGCCGCTTGTAAGGAGCCACGCCGCCGAACGGGTGCAAATCGTCCGGAGTCTGACCATAGACGCGGTTCGTCTTCAACGGCAAGTCGGGCGCCTCGTAGGGCGACTTGACGTTGATCTTTTTGAGAACCGTGTGGATATCCAGCTTCGCTGGGGAGGCCTTTTCGGTCTCCTTGGCGGTCTTCTTGGAAGAGACCGTCTCGTCGGGAAGCCCCTGCGCGCACAGCCACAGGCTGCACGCCGCCGCCAGACCGATTCTAATCGCTTTCATTGCTCTTCCTCCTCGTTTTTGCTCTTCGCCCTTGAAAGGATGCGCCTTTCAGGGGCTTTCACTCCGGCGCCGCTTGCGTCCGTTTTTTCACCCTCCGGACGCAACCCGGGGTAATACCCTCTCCTATCGCGCGGCAAAGGCCCTCCGAAGTGCCGATCCACGCGTCGTCCCCGTCGAAATCCACACACAGCACGTAGTTGTGCGAAAGGTTAAATCCAGTATGAACCTTCGCGACGACGTTGGTTCCGCGCTGGACGAAAGCATAGCCGTCGTGGCGGTCGCCGTCGGTCACATACTTTACCCAGGTGTCCGTGGGGAAATCCGCCAGCACGCCCAGCCCTTTGTCCGTGCAGAACCACGCCTCGTTGGCGCTCCGCCCCTTGACGAAATTGTTGAAATCGCTCGGCAGGCCGCATTCATGTTGATAGTAACCCCGCCAGTGTCTCCCGTCGTATCGGCACGCTCCAAAGTAGGTTGTCACCCAAAGAATCTTGTCCACGTAGCTCACCCCGGTGGTAATTACATGGACGATGCCGTCGTCCCGATAGAGATCGATTTCCATTTCGCCGTCCGGATCGACGTAATCCTTCCAACGGCCCGTGGCGACGTTATATTCCAAAACCCCGCTGCCCCAGATGCCCAGATAGACCAGTCCGTCATTATAACAAACGCCGTAGTTCCAGATCTCTTCCATCGGGGCGTTCTTCTCCGTGAAGATGGTCCACTTGTCGCGCACGGTGTCGTACCGGCTGGCTCCAGCTGTGGTGGCGGCCCATACATTGTCATGCTCCACCGCCACGCCGTACACTACGTCGTTCACCAGCCCGCTGTTGAGCTGGTGGTAATGGTCAAACCGGCCTGCGCTAAACCGGGCCAGGCCGCCGCCGAACATGCCGAGCCACACGTCGCCGGTCTTGGGATCGACGTCGATCGCCGAAACCACCCGCCAAGGCAGCCCGTCCTTTTCCTTCCATACGCGGAACTTGCCGGTCCGTTTGTCATAACAGGCCAGGCCGTCCTCGGTTCCCACCCAAACGCGGGGGCCGTCGACCTTGACCGCGAAGATATGCTCGTTGGGCAGGCCGTCCTTCTTCGTGAAGTGTTCCCACTTCGTATAAACGTAGGGAAGCCCCAGGGCCTCCTTTGCCCGGGCGGGCCGCGACGCCGGCGCTTCTCCGCCCCAGACCGCCGCGGCGAGCGCCGCGGCGAGCGCCGCTTGCCCAAAAGGTTTGCTATATCTTCCGCGCATGGTCATGGGCCCTCTTCCAGTTCATAGGGTTTTGAGATATTCGATCAGATCGTTCAACTGATCCTTGGTCATGTCGTTCGTGATCCCGTGCTGGTCGTAGGGATTGTAAATCGTCCAAATCTCCTCGAGCGTGGGCGCTCGGCCGTCGTGCAGGTACGGGGCGGAGTCATAAATGTTGTTCAGATGGGGCGCGTCAAAGCGCCCTTCCCGATCCAGCCGACCCTTCGTGCCCACATCATGCCGCCTGCCGTCGGTGTACAGAGGCGGAGGATGGCAAGTGGTGCAGCGTTTTTCTTTGGGAATCAAACGACCGTCGTTGGTATATATCCGCTCGAACATGGCCTTGCCCCGACGCTGAGCGGGGGTGAGCGGGGCGCCGAGCTTGCGATAACGGTTAGGCGGACGCGGGATGGCGGCGATGTAGTAGTCCAAGGCGGAAAGCTCGGTCGGCGTGAACGGTTGGATCCTCGTGAAAAACACCGCCAGGCGCGGGCCGCACTGGCGGCTCAAAGTGGGGTTGGTGCCCTCCCACTTGAACGGGGCCGTGTCGTAAATGCCCCGCAGCGTCCGGTTGTCCACCGGGCTCATCCCGATGCCGTCCGGCTCGATGTCGTAAGTCATGCCGTCGATGTGGCCGTCCGGATGGCAAGTGTGGCAGGAAAACTCGCGGTGGAACGTGATCTCGGCGCTATGAAACAGTTGTTCCCCGTAGCGAATCCGGGAAATTTCCTTCGGACCGCCCAGGTCTACGGTTCCCGCGCTTTTCATTTTCCTCAGGTCAATGACCGTGAGCGTGTCATCCCGTGAATTGGCCGTGAAAGCGAAGTTCCCTTGAGGATCGCAAGCGATGCCCTGAGGACTCTTGCCTGTGGGCAGAAATGTCTTCACGAACTCGGTGGGCAAGCCCAGATGATTTGGAAACACACGCTCTCTCTCATAGGGGGTCGCTTTTTCCAGCATCTCGATGAGCTTGTTCAGATCCACCACGGCCACGCGATCGGAGCCGCTGCTGGTAACCAGGGCGTACTTGCCGTCGGGGGTGATCGTCACGTCGGCTGGGTCGGGAAAACAGATGTTCGGCCAGTCCAGAAGAACCTGGTCGATGCGGCCGTCCGCCCAAACGATCCCGATGCCGTTGGTGATCGTCCAGCCCTGGAGAAGGCGCGTCATCGGGACGAGGTTCTTCGTCCGGTTCAGGGTAAAGACGGCGTATCGCCCGCTGGGGTGCCACGCGATGCCTTGAAGAAGGTTCGCCGCAGGGGCGACAAACCGGTCTGTGACCACGGCTCGCTCCGTGTCCACCACCGTGATCTCCGACATCGCGGGCGTGCGGAATTTCACAAAACGGGAAAGCGCGTTGGACACAAAAATCCGCTTGCCGTCGGGGGAAATCGCCAGGGACCAGGGATTGCGGCTGGCGGCCAGGCGCTTGACTTCCTTGAGCGTTTTCAAATCAAACACGGAAATCCGATCGATCGAGGTGTCGAGCACATAAAGATATTTGCCCTGGCGATCCACGAGCACGCCGTGAGGCTCGTCGCCGACCTGGATAGTCGCCACAACTTTGCGGGAAGCGACGTCCACCACGGAAACAGTGTCGTCAAGCCTGTTGGACACAAAGGCCCGCTTGCCTGCGGGATCGAAACAGACGTCGGTGGGCTGGCCGCCGACTTCGATTTCGGCGAGTTTGCGGCGCGCGCGCGGGTCGACAATGACCACGCTGCGGCTGGCTTCGCAGGCGACCCATAACTCCCGGCCGTCGGGAGTGAAGCACATATTCAAGGGCGTCTTGTATTTCGGCTCGGGCTCAACGCCGGCCGAAGCCGCGTCGAGAGGGGCGGTGAGTTTGCGCCACGCTTCCTTGACGTCGAACGCCATGCCGTGGGCCCCTTCGTGGCATCGGAGGCAAGTTTGCTCGGTCGGCTTCCGCAGCCCCCCTTCCTTGGCGGCCAAGGGGTCTTCCATGACCGCCTTGTAGGCATAGCCGCTGCCGGGCCCGTGGCAGGCTTCGCACTGGACTCCCTCGCGCCGGTCGAAGCTCTTTTTGAAGGCGCTCTCCGGATAGCCGTAGCCGGTGGTGTGGCATTCCAAGCATTTGCCGATGCGCTGCGGGTCGCCGGCCAGCCCCTGTTGGGCGGCGATCTCACGCGCTTTAGGGGCGGCAAGCACGGCGTAGGCCTGGGCATGGGGGCCGGCCCGCCACCGGCTGAAACAATATTTGCCCATCGGACCCTGATGGCACTTGGCGCAAGCCATGACGCCCACAAACTGGAACTTGGCGCTCTTCGGCTCCGATTTCGCTTTTTCCGACCCGGGCTTCTTCTTTCTAGGAATCGGATGGGCGATCATCCGCCACGCCTTTTCCAAGTCAAACGGCTTCTTCTTGAGCGTCGCTTCATGGGAGCCTTTGGTCCGATGGCACATCATACAGTCGTCTTTCTCGGGCATCCTCAGCCCGTTGGCCATGGCCAGCTTCGGGTCGCGCATCACTTTCGCCGTCGCGTACTCGCTGCCGGGCCCGTGGCAGGCTTCGCATTGGAGGCCGTCCTGGATCCGAAATCCATCGTCCCGCTCCCACTCCTCGGTGTCCGCGGCGGTTGCGTGGCATCCCAGACATAGACGAGATTTCTGGGGCTCCTCCGGAACGCCGCTGAGCAGGGCGATGCGCTTGGCTTCCGGCTTGGCCAAGGCGGCGTAGGCCCGGGCGTGGGCCGAGAGCCGCCACAGGCTGAATTGATGGCCCATCTCGGGCCCTCGATGACAAGCGGCGCACGCCCGAACGCCGAGGTAGATCGGCTCCTTGCCCGAGGCCGTCATCGCCGCGCGCGCCGCCGTTCCCGCGGCCAGCGCGCCCGCCGCCGCAAGCCCCCACGCGATCCCTCTCTGCAACATCGCCTTTCTTTTCACGGCTCAATCACCTCAAGAAATTGATCCGCCTTGACATCCTCCACCTGCGAGCGCTTTCCGCTCGGCCAGAAAATTTCAATCCGGTCCACATGGTCATGGTCGCCCAAACCGAAGTGGGCGCGCGGGTCGTTGTTCACCAGGTAGCCGTTGACCGCAAGCGCCGGGACCACCATGCGCTCCTTCCCGATCCGCGCCTCGACGATCGCCCCCAGAGCCGCCATCCGGGTGTCCTTCCTCAACGGCGCCACTGTGAGCCAGTGCCGGCGGTTGCCGCCGTCGTTGCGGAGGACCGCGGGCCGGTCGTTGAGGTTGAACACCACGATGTCGATGTCGCCGTCGTTGTCCAGGTCGCCGAACGCCGCGCCGCGGCCCACGTGTTTGGTGTAGAAGTAATCTCCCGAGAGCTTGGACACGTCCCGGAACGTGCCGTTATGTTCGTTGCGGGCCAGAAGGTCCTCCTCCGTATAAAGGTGATGAGGGTTGCCGTTGGCGATAAAGACGTCCAGCCACCCGTCGTTGTCATAGTCGATCAGCCCCCCGCCCCAGCCGGCGTACTGACCGCACATCCGCGCCAACTGGCACTGGGCGGTGACGTCGGTGAACAAGCCCGGCAAGGTTTGCAACAGGAGGCAGCTATAGCCCATGTCGGGAATCAAAAGGTCCAGCCGGCCGTCGCGGTCCACGTCCCCCACCGTCGGTCCCATCGAGGAGGCGCCCTGGCCGCCTTCGCCGAAAGCGATTCCCATCATCAGCGCCTCGTTGGTGAAATGCCCCTTGCCGTCATTGACCCAGAAGTCGTTGGGCATCGCGTCATTGGTCACGTAGACATCCTGGTCACCGTCCCGATCCAGGTCCGCCGCCACCACGCTCATCGCCCGGCCGTCGGGGCGTTTCAAGCCGGCTTCGCGCGTGACGTCGGTGAACGTGCCGTCGCCGTTGTTGCGGTAGAGTCGGTCCTGCGCGCCGGGATACGAAAGCGGGCCGGGGTAGTTTTCCACTGCGTAGTAGGCGCCCGTCCGTTGAAACGCGCCTTTGTCGTAAGTCAGATAATCCGCCACATACACATCCAACCATCCGTCCTCATTGTAGTCGAACCAGGCTGCATGGAGGCTCCAGACGGGGACTTCCAGCCCGGCTTCGCGCGTGACGTCGGTGAACGTGCCGTCGCCGTTGTTGCGGTAAAGGACGTTGGGGCCGTAGTTAAGGACGTAGAGATCCAAATCGCCGTCGTTGTCATAATCGGCGGCTGTCGCCGACATGCCGAAGCCCTTGTCGCCCACGCCCGCTTCGTCCGTCACGTCGGTGAACGTGCCGTCGCCGTTGTTGCGGTAGAGGGCGTTGCGGTGCTTGCCCCGATAGCGTCGGCCCCGGTTGTCGCTCACGTCCGGATGCCAGCAGCCGTTAACGAAATAAATGTCCAGGTCGCCGTCGTTGTCGTAATCGAAAAGCGCCCCGCCCGGGCCGGTGCCTTCGACGATATTGCTCAACTCATCGTCGCCGAGGCTGTGGCGGAAGCGGATGCCCGCCGATTCGGTGATGTCGGTGAATTTAGGCAGCTCGGCCGCCGCCGCGCCCGCCGCGATCAGGCTCCAGAGCAGCCCGCGTCGAACCCACTGCCATGTCGGCGTTTCCCTCATGGTGTTCCCTTGCTTGTCAAATCCGTCACGCTCGCCGCCTCCGGCGGCGCTCCTTCCCACGGCGCGCCCATGTCAATCCATTCAATAATCCGCTCCAGATCTTCCGGAGCCAAGGGGGCGGCCTGGCGAGGCGGCATCTTCCGGATCCGCCGGGGACCGGGAACCTCTCCGTCCCAAGGCCGAACCGTCCGCCGTCCCAGGAGCGCCCACACCAGGGGGCTCTTCCGCGCCTCGCCGGGGCGGACGTAGATCCGCTTCCCGACGGTTGCGGCCTGGCCGGTTTCCGGGTTCAGGCCCGTAAGTTTTCGATACAAGCCGCGAAGCCCCTCCTCGGAAGGATCGACGGCGGCGGAAAGGTTCAACGGATTGTCCGGGTCGCCATGGCACTCGGCCGCGGCGCATCGTTTGGCGAGGAGAGGCAAGACGTCCCGGCGGAAGTCGGGCGAGCGCCGGAGCCGGTACGGGAGCGTCAGCGGCGTGGAAGGATGCTGGACCGCCTTGACAAAGATATTTTCAGGGGTCCGCTCAGGGTCCTCGTGGCAGCCGATGCAGCCGCGCCGCTCTCGCGGTTCCACCCAGATCCAGCCGCATGTGGCCAAAGCCAGACCGTTCGAATCCAGGGTTTGCAACTCGATCGGCACAGTGGCCGGGACCTCGATATTGAAAGAGCCGTCCTCTTCGACCGGGATGACGCCCAACACCCGCCGCGCCCACGCCTTCGAGCCGTCTTTAGCCTCAGGAAGGGGCACGCCTTCGATCACGCGGAGCCGTCGGATGTCGCCTTTCTTCAGATAGGGGCGGAAACGCTCGTCCGCGTCATAGCAGTTGAGCGCGTAGAAGAGGCCGGTTTTGCGGGCCAAGTCGACCACTGTGGATCGGCCGTCGGGCACAGCGCGGGGGCGGACCGCCTTGGCCTGGACACAATGGAACCGCGGGTCGGCGTAGACCGCTCGCTCTTCCTCGCCCGCCGCGTCGCGCAGCACGATTTGGGCGGGCGCGCCGCCCTTGGCCGGCCGCCGGGAAACCAGGAAGCGATGATCGTCCCACTCCGAGGGGTAAAGGTAAAGGAAGCCGGGCTTCTGTTTGAGCTCCCGGTAGGTGTAGAAAGGACGCATTTCCAACACGGCGGCCAGGCGGCCGGCTCCGTCCGGCTCCGGACGGTCGCTCTCCACAAACACCACCGTCCCGTCCGGCAGGGGGCAGGGCATCCGTTGGACCCGACGTCCCTGAACGGCGCCGTAAAGCGCCAGATCCACGCCGTCCACAAACACGCCGAAAAGCTTCACCCGCCCCAGCCCTTCGCCGGGCCGCCGCGGAAACTGCCAGGAAGCGAACAGAACCCGACCGTCCTGCATCTGCACCGGATCCAGGTCGTTGCCGGGGTTGGCGGTGACCCGGCGCAGCTCCTTGCCGTCGAGGCGGATGTCAAACAGCCCCGTGTCCGGCGCGGTTCCCGCCTCGTTGCGCCACGGCTCGGTTCCGACGTAAACGATGGTGAACCAAGGCTCCGGCGAATCGAGGGTAAAGAGGGAGGAAACGTAGATCGGACTCCGGCAATCGCGCGGGCTTGGGGCGACCTGACGCGCGGATCGCTTCTGTAGGTCCATCTCCCAAATGCTCCACGGCTCCCCGCGGCGTTTCTTCGCGGCGAAAAGAAGACGCTTGCCGTCGAACGAGACGTCCGGATCA
>JAGHDA010000091.1 GCA_021160185.1 Verrucomicrobiota bacterium | reverse complement strand
GTCCAAATCACAGGCGCTTCCCGAACCGCCAAGCTCTCCGTCACAACCGGAGCCGAGCGCGGAACGGAAACCTCTTCCCGAAAAAACCTCTGCTTCGGCAGCGCCCAGCAGCCTCCTGCGCGTGGACCTGGGACAGCTTGACGAACTGATGCGCCTGGTGGGCGAACTGGTAAGCCAACGCGCCCGTCTTTGCGACCAACTCCGCCAGATTTCCTCCGCCCTTCCCGCCCCCGTCTGGCGACGAATCCAAGAAGGCGGACAAGCCATGGAGCGCCTCCTGCGGGATCTGCGGGAGACCCTGGTGCACATACGACTTGTGCCCCTGGGCGAAGTCTTCCAGCGCCTGCGATTCGCCGCGCGGGACGCCGCCCGCCACACCGGCCGCCGCGTGCGCCTGGAAATCCGCGGCGGAAACACCGAGGTGGACAAGATGATCGCCGATCGGATGACCGACCCTCTCCTCCACCTGGTGCGAAACGCGGTAAGCCACGGCATCGAACCGCCGGAGGAACGCGCCGCCCAGGGCAAACCGCCCGAGGGCCGCATTTCCCTTTCCGCCTCCGCCGCGGGCGA
Organism: Verrucomicrobiota bacterium; assembly: GCA_021160185.1. Lineage (GTDB taxonomy): Bacteria > Verrucomicrobiota > Verrucomicrobiia > Limisphaerales > CAZBKV01 > JAGHDA01. The sequence goes on along the minus strand of JAGHDA010000091.1, from coordinate 7,875 downwards.
TCGGATCGCCATCGAGCTGGCGGACGACGGGCGCGGCATCGACCGAGCTAAGGTCGAGCGTCAAGCGCGCGCCATGGGGTTGTTGGAGGCCGACGAACCGCTGGATGAAACGCGTCTGCTGGAGATCATTTGCTCTCCGGGCTTTTCCACGCAACCCGACGCGGACAAGACCAGCGGCCGCGGCGTGGGCATGAACGCGGTCCGGACCGCCGTAAATGAATTGCGGGGCCGCCTTACCCTGCAGACCGCGCCGGGACGAGGCACGCGCTTTGTGATCGAGCTGCCGCTCACCCTTCTCATCGTAGACGCCTTGCTGATAGAAGTCAGCGGACACATCCTGGCCGCGCCGCTGCCGCTTCTTCGGGAAGTGCTCGCGTTGGAGCCCGGGGCTACGCGTCGGATCGGCGGAACCGAGACGCTTGCTTATCGCAGCGGAGTCCTGCCCCTGATCCGGCTCGCTGAATTCTTCCACTGGCCTCAGAAACCGGAGGCCGGCGGTTGCGCGTTGGTCAGCGCCATGGAAAACCCGGTCGGCCTGGTGGCGGACCGGATCGCGGGTCAACGGGAAATTGTCGTGCGCCCCCTCGAAGATCCCCTGGTGCGAGTTCCCGGCATTTCGGGCGTGACCGAAGACAGCCAAGGCGGGCTGATCCCCATTCTGGACGTCAGCGGTTTGATCGACACCGTGCGGCGAACCCGGAGCGGAGGCAGATTGCATTCCGCTGGAAAACCTGAAACGCCGGCCGCCGCCGGCTTTCCTGGTTGAAAGCGCGCGCCATGAAACTATGCCTTCTATTTGAGCTGGCCGACACCGTTTACGCAGCGGACGAAGCGGATCTGGAGCGGGTCGAGCCGCTTGGCGTCGTGACGCCGGCGCCGGGCGCTCCCGAGGAGGTCCTCGGCGTGCGCCTGTTCCAGGGCAAGGCGATTCCGATCGTGGATCTGCGCCGCCGCCTCGGCTTGCCGCCGAAGCGGCCCGAGGCGCACAGCCGCATGTTGGTCGCGCGCGTCGGGGGACGGCGCGTTGGATTTCTCATAGACAAAGTGCGGGGGCTTATCCGGGCCGACGCGGGCAAGATTCAGCCGCTTCCGGAAGGCCCCACAGGCCAGGAACGACAACTTCTCAAGGGCGCGCTGGTTCTGGACGAAGGCTCCGTCGGGATTCTGAATCCGGCGGCGGCGGCCGCTCCGCGGCCCGCCGGAGCCAATTCTCCCAACCCTTCAGGCCGCCAATCCGCTTTCAGCTGAACCGGAATTGGAAGGAGTCAGACTATGAAGACAAACGCCAAAACTTCCCGTTCGCGGGATAAGTCCCAAACGCTCAAACCCTCCGACTCGACGGCGATCCAAGCGGCGAAAGCCGCCATGGACGAACTGGAAGAGGACAGCCGGCTCCAGGCCGACGCCCTGGAACAGATCGATCGGGCGATGCGGGAGATGAGTCGCTCGTTCGAAGAAACCGCCCGGCGCGCCGAATCGATCGCCGCCTCGGCTCAACAACTGGCATCATCCACCAACCAGACCGCCGCTTCGGTGGAAGAAGCGGCTCAAAGCACCGCTCATACCGTCTCCGCCACCGAGGAAACCGCCGCTTCCAGTGAGGAGGCGGCGCAGGCCCTCAAAAAAATTTCCGAAACCACAACGAAAGTCGCCGACACAGCCTCGACCGTTAGAGCAGCCGCAGGGCAGCTTGCGGCGGCCATCAGGCGGATCCGGGAAGAAACCGAATCGATGTCCAGCTCAACCAATGAAACCGTGGCGGCCATCGAGGAATCGACCCGATCCGTGGAGCGCATCCGGCAAGGCGCCGGCGAACTCGCCTCGGCCGCCGAACAAACCAATTCGGCAATGCAGGAATTAGGCTCCTCGATCGAGGAAGTCGCCGCATCGATTGAAAATCTTGTCTCTCATGTCGGTCAAGCGGCCGCGGCCACCAAGCAAACATCCAGCTCCGCTCAAACCACCGCCGAAAGCAGCCGGCGGATCGCCGATTTGGCGCGCGAAAACGCCGCCACGGCCGCAGAGGTCAATCAGATGATCGCCAAGGTCGACGAGCTAAGCAAGAAGGCCTACGCTGCCACATCCAACGGCAAAGAAAAGGCGGCTCAGGGCAGCGAAGTGATCGAAAAAGCGATCTCCGGGATCAAGCAAGCCTCAGAAGCGATGGGGCAAAGCGCGGAGACCGTCCGGGAAATGGGAAGTCGAGCCAAGGAAATCGACACGATCATCGACACCATCTCCCTGTTCGCCGAACGGACCAATCTCCTCTCCATCAACGCCTCCATCGAAGCCGCCCGGGCCGGCGAAGCAGGACGAGGATTCGCTGTTGTGGCTGAAGAAATTCGCAACCTGGCCAACCGGGCGGCTCAGGCGGCGGAGTATGTGGCCAAGTTGATCAAGGGCTTCCAATCCACCGTGGAGGAAGTCGTCGAGGATTCTTCGAAAAACATGGCGCTCATGGAGAAAAATAGTCGACTGGCCGATGAGGGCCGCGGCGCGCTCCAAAGCATCCTGGCCACCACGGAGGAAGGCAGCCAGACGGTGGCTCAGATCCAGAGGGCCGCAAGCGAGCAAAAAGAAGCGGGGCGGCGGCTTTTGAACTCCGCAGACGAGACCGCCCAGCGAGCCGCCCGAATCGCCGAGGCCATGGAGCAGCAAAATAAGGCCGTAGAGGAGATCAACCAATCCTTGGCGCAGATGAACACTATCTCCCAGCAAGTCGCTCAGGCCGCCAAGGAGCAAACCGCGGCTGTGCGGGAAACGCTCAAAGCCGCCCGCACTACCGCCGAACAAGCAGCGGCGGTAAACAAAGGGTTGGACGAACAGGCCGCCGCAGGCCGACAAATTACTCAAGCCGCAGAGGAAACCCGCCGGAGTCTCAACCAAGTCGCCCAGGCGGTCGAAGAACAAACCCAAGCGAGCGACTCGGTGGCACAGGAGGCTGAAAACTTGAGCCGCATGCTGGAAACCCTTCACCGAATCTCCGCCGACCAGACCGCCGCGGGCGACCAGGCCGCCAAGGCGGTTCGCAGCCTCCGCGCACAGACCGCCCAAATCGCCGCGGCGCTCAAGGAGCAAACCCAGGCGGTAAACGAAATCCGGGCGGCCGCTGAAAACATCGCCGAACAAATCCAAGGAATCAGCCGAGGCAACCGTGACGCCGCCGCCGAAGCGCAACAGGTCGGCGAACAGTTGGCGAGGATCCGGAGGGCCGCCCAGCGAACCCTTCAAGGGTTCCGCATCCTCCGTCGTTTCTTTGGAGAACCGGCGCGCGCCGGCAACCCCGAGGCCGGGGAAGAGGAAGCTGAATAGCTCCCACGCAGATTCCACGCCGGCCGTTTAGATTTAGAGCGAGCAACAAGAAAGGGCCTCCCTTTGCGGGAAGCCCTTTCTTGGAAGTCGGCAGCGTGAAAGCGCGGCTCAGTCGTTGGAGCTGCCGCCCGCTTCGCTGCCCAGCTTGTTCATCAGGTCGATCAGCGGCAGGAACATCGCGATCACAATGCTGCCCACGATCACCGCCAGGATGACGATCATGATCGGCTCCAGCAAGGAGGTCATCGCTGAGACAGCGTTGTCCACTTCCTCGTCATACGTGTCGGCGATCTTGAGCAACATCTCCGGCAGCGCGCCGGTTTGCTCGCCCACGTCCACCATGCTGATCACCATGGGCGGGAAGACGCGCGAGGCCTCCAGAGGGGCCGTGATGGTCTCGCCCTCCTTAACCGCTTCGTGGACCTTCGCCACCGCGTCAGCCACGATGACGTTGCCGGTGGTCTCCTTGACGATCGTCAGGGCCTGGAGAATAGGCACGCCGCTGCTGACCAGCGTGCCAAGGGTTCGGGAAAAGCGGGCGATAGCAACTTTCGAAATGACCGGGCCGAGCACCGGCATCACCAGTTTGAATCGATCCCACAAGTGGCGGAAGAAATCGGTCTTCAACAGCAACTTGAACAGGATGACAAACGCCACGATCCCCCAGATCACCGGTCCGGGCAGCACGTAAGGCGGCCCGTCCAAGAGCAGGATCGTCTTGGATTTGACCGTGTTGGCGACATTCAGGACGAACACCGTGAAGCCGGGCAGGCTGGAGCCCTCGAGCATGTCAGCGAAAACCTGCTGGAACTTGGGAATCACCAACACCATCAAGACGCCCAGAATCGTGATGGCCACCGTGATGACGGCCGAGGGATAGAACATGGCCGACTTGACCTTGCCGCGAATCTTCTGGGCCTTCTCCATGAATTCGGCCAGGCGGTTGAGAACAACCTCGAGCACACCGCCCAGCTCGCCGGCCTTGACCATGTTGACGAACAGCCGGTCGAAGAGCTTGGGATGCTGCGCCAAGGCTTCGGAAAAAGTGCTGCCTCCTTCGATGGCGGTGGCCAGTTCGCCAATCACTCGTTTGAGCGTGGGGTTTTTCTCCTGCTTCTCGAGCACGCGAAGGCCGCGGAGCAGAGGCAGTCCGGCGTCGACCAGCGTGGCCAACTGGCGAGTAAAGGCGGTCATCACCTTGGTGCCGACACGCCCGGAAAGGAATGGAATGCGGATCTCGATCTGCTTCAGGCTCTTTTTCGGCTTCTCCTTCGGCTTGGGCGCGCTCTGCTTCTTGGGCTTTTCCACCTCCACGATTTTCATGGGCAGAAAGCCCATGTCCTTGAGGCGGCTGATGGCCTCGTTCTGGCTGCCCACCTCCAAAGCGCCCTTGGTCTCTTTGCCTCGGGAATCGATCGCGACGTATTGAAATTTCGGCATAGAGCCTCCTTGAATCAGGTGTATTTCAAAACTTCTTCAATCGTGGTGTCCCCATCGAAGATCGACCGCAAGCCGTCCTCGCGAAGGGTGACCATGCCCTGTTCAATCGCTTTTTGGCGGACGACCACCGTGGGGGCGCGCTGGTTGATCAACTCGCGGAGCTCGTCGGTGATCGGAAGCAGCTCGAAGATGCCTTTTCGTCCTCTATACCCGGTGTCGTTGCACTCCCGGCACCCGCGGCCGTAATAGAACACCTTGTCGCCCACATCATGCGGGGTGAGCCCCAAAGTGGCCAACTGCGCTTCAGTGGGCTCAAAGGGAGTGCGGCACTTCCTGCAAATCGTGCGGACCAGCCGTTGGGCAAGGACCGCAAGAAGCGTGGAGGAAATCAGGAAGGGCTCGGTGCCCATGTCGATCAAGCGGGTCACCGCGCCGGGGGCGTCGTTGGTGTGAAGCGTGCTCATCACCAGGTGGCCGGTCAGTGACGCCTGCACCGCCACCTGCGCGGTCTCCAGGTCGCGGATCTCCCCGACCATGATGATGTCCGGATCCTGGCGGAGGAAGGACCGGAGCGCCGCGGCGAAAGTCATGCCCACCGCCTCGTTGACCGGAACCTGCATGATGCCCTCAATGTCGAACTCGACCGGGTCTTCGACGGTGAGCAGCTTGGACTCAATGCGGTTGATTCGCCGGAGACAGGAATAAAGAGTGGTGGTTTTGCCGCAGCCGGTGGGCCCGGTGACGATAAAAATTCCGTTGGGCTGCTGAATGATGTGAGAGACATACTCGTAAATCGCCTTGGGAAAACCGAGATTCTCCAGCTCCAACTGCAGGGCCGACCGGTCCAGCACGCGGAGCACCACCGACTCGCCGAATTGAGTGGGCAGCGTGGAAACGCGCAAGTCCACCGGGCGGCCGCCAATGCTGATCGAGATGCGGCCGTCCTGAGGCAGCCGGCGCTCAGCAATGTCCAGGTTGGCCATCACCTTGATGCGGCTGATGACCGGGATGGCCAGATTTTTCGGCGGGGGTGTCATCTCGTAAAGAGCTCCGTCCACCCGGTAGCGGATCTTGAAGACATCCTCAAACGGCTCGAAATGGATGTCGCTGGCGCGGTCCTGGATAGCCTGGTAAAGGACAAGATTGACAAACTTGATGATAGGCGCGTCGTGGACGGCCTGGGTGATGTCCACCTGCTCGGCGCTTACGGCGCTCGCCGCGCCGCCGTCTTCTTCGGCTCCAAGCTCGCCAAGCTCCTTAAGCACCTCGTCCACCGCGCCGCCGGCCTGCTGGGGGTAAAGCTTGTCGAGCAGCTCCTCGACCTTTCGCGGGTTGGCGACCACAAGCTGGACATCCTTCCCGATCGAGTAGGAAAGGTCGTCGATCACTTCGGGGTTGAGCGGGTCGGCCAACGCCACCTGGACCACGTTGTCGTAGAGGCCCACAGGAACGCAGCGATACATCCGGGCCACATTGGCCGGGATGGCGTCGATGGCTTCCTTGGGAATGTCGGTTTCGGAGATCTCCACCACTTCCGCGCCAAGCTGCTCGGCGATCAGCTCCAGAAGGGTGAATTCGTCGGCGATCCCGAAATCGACCAGGATTTGGAACGTCGAGCGGCCGGTGCGCTCTTTTTCTCCGGCCACCTCCTCGATCTGCATATCGTCGATCATCCCCCGCTCGCGGAGGAGGTTGATCAACGGGTCTGACAAGATTTCCGCCATAAGCGATCAGGCTTTCCCTTCGAGTTCTTCGAGCGTGCGTCCGGCCTGCAACTCCTGAAGCTTCTGCAGGATGGTGGTCGGGTCCTGGGCCTTGGTGATGACGTCCTCTTCGCTGATGATGCCCTCTTGATATTTCTCCAGCAGGAAGCTGTCCAAGGTCACCATGCCGTACTTGGCGCCGGTCTGGATGTCGGACTGGATGCGGAAGGTTTTGTTGTCGCGGATCAGGGCGGCGATGGAAGGCGTATTGATCATGACCTCAAAGACCGCCACCCGGCCGGGTTTGTCGATCCGAGCCACCAACAACTGGGAAATCACCGCTTGGAGCACGGTGGAAAGCTGGATGCGGATCTGCTCTTGCTGGTTGGTGGGAAACGCCTGCACCAACCGGTCGATCGTCTTCGCCGCGCCGGTGGTGTGCAGCGTGCCGAACACCAAGTGGCCGGTTTCGGCCGCGGCGATGGCGGCTTCCATCGTCTCCAAGTCGCGCAGCTCGCCCACGAGGATTACGTCCGGGTCCTGGCGAAGCACCCGCCGCAACGCCTCGGCGAAACTGGGCACGTCCACATTTACCTCGCGTTGGGTGACAATCGCCTTCTTATGGGTATGATAAAACTCGATCGGGTCCTCTACAGTCACGATGTGCACCTCGTCCCGCTCTTCGTTGATCACATTGACCATCGAGGCAAGCGTGGTGCTCTTGCCTGAACCGGTGGGGCCGGTGACCAACACCAAGCCGCGAGGCTTGTAGAGGAGCTCCCGCACCGAGGGAGGCAGCCCAATTTCCTCCAGCGTCATCAACTTATTGGGAATCTGCCGGGCGACGATCGCGAAGTTGCCCCGCTCCTTGAACACGCTCACGCGGAATCGGGCTTGCTCGCCGAAGGCGAAGCCAAAATCCACCGTGCCGCTTTCGCGCACCTGCTGGATGTTCTCCTCCGAAGTGATCGAACGCACGAGTTCCTCGGTATCCTCAACCTCCAAAGGGGGCCCCTCGACGCGGTGAAGAATGCCGTGGACCCGAATGACCGGCGGCACGCCCACACGGATATGGAGGTCGGACGCTCCCTCGTCGACCACCAACTGCAACAAATCGGCCATTGCGTAGGACATAAGCAAAAAACCTCAATTAAACGAATCGGGCCGGCGCGCGCGATTTCCCTGAAATGTCTCAGCCCATAATGTCTCAGTCCACATCCATCACCGTCACACGCAACACCTCCTCGGGCGTAGTCATGCCGGCGAGCACCTTGCGCGCCCCGTCTTCGCGCAGGGTCCGCATGCCCATCTCCCGAGCTCGAGCTCGAAGCACCGTGGAAGGCACCTTGTCGTAAATCAGCTTCCGCACGTCGTCGTCCACCAAGAACATCTCGAAAATTCCCATCCGGCCGCGATAGCC
>JAGHDA010000333.1 GCA_021160185.1 Verrucomicrobiota bacterium | reverse complement strand
GGCTATCGCTACGACGCGGCGCGCCGCCGTCCGTTGAAGCGACCGCCTGCCAAAGACCTGCCGGTCGTGACAATGGACGATTTGACCTGAACACCCCCCGCCCTGGGCGCGCCGGGGTCCGAAACGGCTTGGCATCCGGCGCGCCTTTTGGCTACCGTCCCTTCCGAGATGGCGGGATGGCGGCAATGGCTGGCGGTTGCCGCGGCGGCGGCGTCCATCGGCTCGATTGCGGGCCAGCCGCCGCCGGAGCTGGTCATTGAGGCCCTCAGCGAGCGGGGCGTTTTCCAGTACGACGAATCCTCCGGAGTCGCTTCGGACCCGGTTGGAGTCCGCGCGACTTACGGCGACACAACCCTGACCGCCAAGAAGATTCGTTTCTTCAGAAAAAGCGGCGTGGTTGAGGCGGAGGGCGATGTGCGGCTCCGCCAAGGCGCGGAGCTGTGGACGGGCGATCGGCTTCGCTACGACTTCGAACGTAGGACAGCCGAGGCGAGCGCGTTCCGCTTTGGACATCCGCCTCTCTACATCGCCGGGGAAGGACTCCGCGGCAACTTCACCAACCAGATCCACACCGCGACCAACGTCTTTCTCACCACCGACGACGTCGCCCGCCCGGCCCACAAGGTCCGCGCCAAACGCATCCGGCTGCGACCCGGCGAGTACGTGGAAATCGAGGGAGCCACGTTCTACGTGGGCAAGGTCCCGATCATGTATTTGCCCCGCTACAGGCGCTACTTCGGTCGGCGCTCGTTCAACCCGTTCCTCGTTCCGGGCTACCGGAGCCTTTACGGGCCGTACCTTCTGAGCGGCATCAACTGGGCCATGACCACCAACCTCAGCGCGACGGCCCATCTGGACTATCGCCAGAAGCGCGGCCTGGCCGGGGGGCTGGATCTATTCCCCGACCTGGGCGTCTACGGATCGGGCGAGGCGAGCGCCTATTACGCCTCGGACAAGCGGCCCGGCCGGGACGCGCGAGGCAAGCCAATCGACTCCAGCCGCTACCGGCTGCGCTTCGGCTACAAGGCGGACGTCGCCCGCGGCTTGGCCTTCCATGCCCAGGTCCAGAAAGAGAGCGACGCCTACGCCGCCCGCGATTTCCTCGAATCGGAGTACCGCGCCGACCGCGAGCCGAAAACCTTCTTCGAGCTGAATCGATGGCGGCCCAACTTCTCGGTCAACCTCATGGCGCTGCCCCGGCTCAACGACTTCTTCCGGACGGTGGAACGGCTGCCCGACCTGAAGGTCTCGGCGTTTCACCAGCAGATCGGCCCGCTGCCGGTCTACTACGAGAGCGAAAGTTCGTTGGCCTACCTGCGCTTCCGCGAGGCTTACGACGCCCGGCCTGCCTACGAAGCTTTCCGCGGCGACACGTTTCATCAGCTTACCGCCCCCCGAACGTTTTTTGGGTGGCTTCAGGCCGCGCCGCGCGTCGGCGTGCGCTACACCCGCTACGCGATGGGGGAAAACCCGGACCGCCTTCCGGAGAACCAGGACCGTTGGGTTTTCAACACCGGGGCGGAGGTCTCAACGAAGATCTGGCGGCTGTGGCCCGGGGCGCGCAGCCGGCTGTTGGACGCCGACGGCATCCGCCACATTTTCGAGCCTTCGATCAACTACGTCTTCGTGCCTGATCCCTCGCCGCCCCCCGCGCGTCTGCCCCAGTTCGATTACGAAGTTCAGACGTTCCGCCCTCTGCCTATCGAGTATCCCGACTACAACGCCGTGGATGCCATCGACAGCCAGAACGTCTTCCGCTTCGGCGCGCGCAACCGGCTCCAAACCAAGCGCAAAGACGGCGTTGAGGATCTGGTGGATTGGTGGACGATGATCGACTGGCGCGTCGATCCGCGACCGGACCAGCGGACTTACGGGGACTTGTACTCGGATCTGGACTTCCGGCCGCGAAGCTGGATCACCCTTACTTCCGAGCTCCGCTACGATCTCAACGAGACCCGATGGAACATGGCCAACCATATGGCGACCATTGAGCCCAACGATCGTTGGAGTTGGCAAGTCGGCCACCGCTATCTGCGCCGGTGGCCCGGGCTGGGACCGGATTCGGGGAACAACCTGATCATCAACAGCGTCTACTTCAAGCTTAACGAAGACTGGGCGTTTCATATCGCCCACCACTTCGAGGCGCGCGACGGCGTGCTCGAGGAACAGTACTACACGGTCTATCGCGACTTGCGAAGCTGGACCGCCGCCCTCACTTTCCGCGTCCGGGACGGCCGCGAGGAGCCGAACGATTTTTCCGTCGCGCTTACTTTCTCCCTCAAGGCGTTCCCCAGGTTCCGGAACGACCGCGTCCGTCCGACCCTCCTCCTCGGCGAATAGGCGGGCAACGGTCCCTACCGTCAACCGGAGGCTGCGCCCTCCTTGCCGCCGCCTTCCGCCGCAGCCCACAGCGCCAGGCTCCAGAGTCGTTCGCTTTTCCTCGCGGTCGTTGCCCAGCGGCCTTTCGCGCCTGTTGCCTCAAAATTTTGACGCCCAAAGAGGTTAGCTGGGGGCGGCTTCTCCTGCCTGAAGCGCGCGGCGCGGTTTTTGCTGGCGTTGGCGGCGGGAACGGGCTCTTTTGACCCCCGGCGCGACAGAAAAGGGAGCCGAGTCGTGAAACGGAAGCCGTCCAGCATGGAATCTCCGGGGAAAGGAGAAATTAAGGCGTGGCTCGCTTTGGGCAGGCCGGCAAACCTGCCGACGATCTGGTCCAATTGCCTTGCGGGTTGGATTCTGGGCGGCGACCGCCATGTGGGAGCGTTGCTGGCAACAGCGCTGGGGGCCACGTGCCTCTACTTTGGCGGCGTTTGCCTCAACGACGCTCTTGACGCGGACCATGACCGCGCCCAACGGCCCGAGCGGCCCATCCCTTCCGGGCGGATCCAGGCCGCCACGGCATGGCGGGTCGGGCTGGGCTTGCTGGCTTTCGGTTTCACCTTGCTCGCCCTGCTCGGTCCGCCGACGGTGTGGTTCGCGATCCTCCTCCTGTTCTTTATTCTGCTTTACGACTTGGCCCACCGCCGCACTCAGCTTGCGCCGCTGGTCATGGGCGCATGCCGCGCCGGGCTGTATCTGGTCGCCGCTTCGGCGGCGGCGGAAGGGGTTCAGGGGCTTGCTGTGTGGAGCGCCTTTGCGCTGGGAGCGTATGTGGCCGGGGTCGGCTTTTTCGCTGAGGGAGAGGCCCGCGATCGAGCCGCCGAACTGCCTCATTGGCCGTGGCTCCCGCTCCTTGCGCCGATCCTCCTCGCGCTGACGGCCAACCGGGGGCCCTACTTTGATTACGCCCTGACCCTGAGCCTGCTGATGGCGCTGTGGCTTTTGCCCCTGTTCGCCTGGCAACGGCGGCGGCCGGGAGGCAATCCAGCCTTTCTCATTGCCGGTTTGCACGCCGGGATCGCCTTGGCGGACGCGCTGGCCGCCGCCGAAGCGGGCGGGCTGTTCCTGCTGGCGTTTCTGGCGTTGTTTGCCCTGACCTTGCTGGGCCAGCGGTTTTTGCCTTCCGTGTAAGGCGGCGGGCGGCGGACGGCGGGCGGCGGACGGGTCGATTGGCGGATTTCCGAAAATGCTTGGGAGAACTGTCTTGACCTTGAGGATCTAAGTGATATCATAGCGATATGAAAACGGAATCAAGTCGGTCCGGGCCGAACAAAGAGTTTCCCGGGCGCACTTACAACGGCTACCTCATGCTTCTGGTCAATCTGGCCATTCTCTTGGCCGGGCTCTTTTTCATCATCCACACCGTGGTCGAGGCAGCCCGCGTCAATGGGCCTCCCTCAGTGGCTCCTCTCATCGCGGGGGTCTTTATGGTGATTGCGGGCGTTCTTCTCCTCACCGGCCATTTCACGCTGCAGCCGAACCAAGCGCGGGTGTTGATCCTCTTCGGCGCATACAAGGGGAGCGTGCGCCGCAGCGGCTTTCACTGGGCCAACCCCTTTTACAGCCGAAACACCAAAGTCTCGCTTCGCACCCGCAACTTCAACACGGACAAGCTCAAAGTGAACGACAAGCGGGGCAACCCCATTGAGATTGCGGCCGTGGTGGTGTGGCGCGTGGAGGACACCGCCCAGGCCATGTTCGACGTGGATGATTACGAGGAGTACGTCAATGTCCAGAGCGAGTCGGCCGTGCGGCAGCTTGCGGGAACCTACGCCTACGACCACGGGGAGGAGGAAGACACTACGGAAATCACGCTGCGGAGCAACGCCTCCGAGGTGGCTGTCACCCTTACGAGACAGCTTCAGGAGCGGTTGGGCAAGGCCGGCGTCGTGGTGGAGGAAGCGCGGATCACGCACCTGGCTTATGCGCCGGAAATCGCCCAGGCTATGCTCCGCCGTCAGCAGGCCGAAGCGGTTATCGCAGCGCGGCGCAAGATCGTCCACGGCGCTGTGAGCATGGTGGAGATGGCCCTGCGCGACCTGGCGGAGCACAAGGTGGTGGAGCTGGACGACGAGCGCCGGGCGACGATGGTGAGCAACCTGCTGGTGGTCCTTTGCGGCGAGTCGGAAGCCGTGCCGGTCATCAACACGGGAACTCTCTACGGTTGAGCCTGGGGACGGAGCGATGGAGACCGGTGTGCGTTCGAGACGTTCAGGAGCTGTGTTTTCGGCTCCGATGGGCCGGAGCGTCCGCTTTATCACCTGGGGCGCGCTCGGCGTTCTGGCGGCTGTGGTCGGGTTCTTCTGGGCCGCGCCTGAGATGCCCTGGATTCCGCGGGCGGCCATGACGGCGTTCGCCGCGCTTCTTCCCCTGGCGACGTGGCTTTTTTCCGTGCGCGGCTATGAAGTCCGCGGCGGCGCGCTGGCGATCCGCCGCCCTGCGGGGCTGAAGAGGTTTTCGCTTGCGGGTCTCAAGGAGGCTCGGATCGACCCTCAGGCCATGCGGATGGCGTTGCGCCTTTTCGGCAACGGCGGGCTCTTTTGCTTCTGCGGTTGGTTCTGGAACCGGCGGCTGGGCAAGTTCCGGGCTTACGCCGCCGATCCGCGCCGGGCCGTGGTTCTCGTGTGGCAGGATCGAAAACTCGTGGTGACTCCACACGATCCGGAAGGTTTCGTTCAAGTGTTGGGCGCGGCGCAGGCCGCGAAGCGGGGCGAGCATGGGGCGTAGGAAAAGTTTCCTGTTGCGAATCGACGAGGAATTGCTCAACGAGCTTCGCGCCTGGGCGGGGGATGAGCTTCGCAGCCTCAATGGGCAAATTGAGTATTTGCTCAGGCAGGCGGTCCTGCGCCGGAAAAAGGCTCGGGCGGCCAAGGATCCGGAAAGCGCCTCCGCGGCCGAAGAGGGGCGAGAGGAGACGTGAACTGGCCCGGGAACGGGCTTTCAGTCCGCCCCGTGAAGGATCAGCGAGGCGCGGACGCGCTCGGCCGGGGTCAGCCCGGCGTCAGCCGCCCAACGGGCCAGAGCCTTGCGCGAGAGTTCGAAAAGGATGGCGTCCCGGAGGGTTTCCGCCGGGAGAGAGGCGTCCAGCCGGAGCAAGTAAGGTTTGCGAATCGCGAGGTAAATTTCTCTGGCGCGGCGCAGTTGCTCGATCGACTCGAAGGCGGAGCGGCCGCCGCGCGCGCCGATGCGACGCAGAGATTCCTCGGGAGAAAGGTCGAGCAGCGCCAGCAGGTCCGGCTCCACGGCGAACGCCTCGTTTTGCGCCATCAGCTCCGCCGGATCGAATCCCCGCGCTCCTTGGTAGGCCGCGGTGGAAAAGTAGTACCGGTCCGTGATCACAACTTTGCCCGCCTCCAGCGAGGGGCGGATGAGGCGGGAGACGTGTTCGCGGCGGTCGTTGAGAAAGGCTTCCAATTCCTCTTCGGGTGAGAGCCGGCCCGAGCGGGCCGATTCCCGCAGCTTGCGTCCCCAGGGGCCGTCGGTGGGTTCGCGCGTGAGCGCCACTTCCAGCCGGCGGCGGCGCAAAGCTTCGGCAAGGAGGGAGGCCTGGGTGCTTTTGCCGGCCCCGTCCACTCCCTCGATCGCCACGAACAATCCGCCTGGCAGGCGCCGGCTCATCGCTTCGGCAGGTCCATCTGCTTGAGAAGCTTCTCCACGTACTTGCCGATCAGATCCGCTTCCAGGTTCACTGCGTCGCCCGCCCGGCGCTCACGCAGCGCGGTCACCTCGTAGGTGTGCGGGATGATCCAGATGCGGAATCCCCCGCGCAAGACTTCGGCCACCGTGAGGCTGATGCCGTCCACCGCGATCGATCCCTTGAAAACCACGTAACGCATCACCTCGCGGGGGGCCTGGATGTCCAACACCCAATCCTGGCCCGCGCGCTCCCAACGCTTGACGCGGCCTACTCCGTCAATGTGGCCGGTCACGAAGTGGCCGCCCATGAGGGAGTCGGCGCGGAGGGAGCGCTCCAGGTTGACCAGCCCGCCCGGGGGCGTGTGTTGGAGGTTGGTCCGTCGCCACGTTTCCTGGAGAAGATCAAACTCGAGGACGCGTTTCCTGCCGCGGGGGCGAAGCCCCACGATCGTGAGGCAGCAGCCGTTGACGGCCACGCTGTCTCCTTTCTTGACCCCTCGCCCGCATTTCTCCGCTTCCACCGTCAGGCGGATCCGGTCCGCCATAGGCTCCGCCTTGATGACTCTGCCTGCCTCTTCTACGATTCCCGTGAACATGGCTGCTTAACCTGTTGGCCGGCTCTGGCCGCGCGCCGGACGGCGGCCGCCTGGCGCGGTTATTGTTTTTCCAGGTGTTTCTTGATCCCTCGCAACACCCGCACCGCCTCCGTCTCCAGATCCTCGGCCAGGGAGGAGACCAGCTCGGTTTCGCTCCGCCGCAGGGCCAACTCTACGGCCCGGGCCGCATGGCGCAAAGAGTCCGCGCCCACTCGCCCCGCCGCGGCGGCGAGGGCCTCGGCCAATGCGACGGCTTCCTTCCAGTTTTTGAGGGCGAGGGCCTTGCGGAGCCGCTGGATGCGTTCGGCCGATTCGTCTCCGAAGCGCGCCGCGGCCTTGCGGAACTCCGCCTCGCTCAACCCCATCGCCCGCCGGGCCGTTTCCGCCGTCCACGCCGCGCCTCCCGTCCGATCGCGCTTCCGGGTTGAGTGGGCGCGTTGCGGCGGCTTGGGGGGCTTTTCGGCCCCGTTGAAGAGGCCGGCTTGCTCTCCGGCCGGAGGCGGCGGAGTCTTTCCGGCTTCGGGTCGGCGGGGCGGCTCCTTTGCCGCGTCCGGCTCGGCGGAAGGCCGCTCCGTATCGGCCGTTCCTTGGCTTGGAGGAGCCGCCGGTTGTTCAGGGGGCTTCGGCTTTTCCGGCGCGGCCAGTCGGTCGGGGCCGGCCTTTGAATCTTCCGCGACGGCCATCACGCGCCCCAGGAACCCGCGCAATTTCCCCGCAGCGTCTCGAAGAGGGATCAGCCGGTAAGAAATGCGCAGGCGCTTTTCCTCCCGGGTGATGCCTCTTCCCGCCGCGGCAGGGGCCTGCGGC
>JAGHDA010000003.1 GCA_021160185.1 Verrucomicrobiota bacterium | reverse complement strand
GACGGCACACCGCATCACCGCATGTCGCTTCGCGGCAAAACGATCACGGCGGTCCTCCGCGTCGGGCCGGGCTGGTCCGAAGGCGGCCGCCTGGAGGCGTCGATTCTGTGGGCGGTCAAACGTCGAGGCCTGCCGGCTTTACCCGCACAGCCGCGCTCGACCGCCGAGCAGTACCAACTGTATGACCGTGCCTTTCACGGGATGGTACACGATGCGGAACACGGCGGATGGTACCACGCGGTCGTTCCGGGCCGACGACGGATGCCGGACCACGGCGGGTATTTCGCCGACTGCGTCTCGGTCATCTGGAAGATCACCGGCAAGGTGCCCGACACCCCGAGACTTCAACCCGGCGGCGGACACATCCGCAATCACGCGGCGTTCTTCGTGACCGGCCGGGCGAAACAATGGCTCGATTTCCAACGGAATCGCTTCCGGCAACTGTTCGCACAGCAACAGCCCGACGGTTCGTTTCGTTACGATGGCAAGTACCGCCGGGGACACTTCGAAAACACCGCCAGCGGCTGGTGCGCCCGACATGCTTACCAGTTGCTGGAATACGCTTACTGCACCGGTGACGAACAGGCCCTCGCCGCCGGACTCAAAACACTCGACTATATGCGTCGCTTCCGCACGCCCCGCGGCGCCCAGGTCTGGGAGATTCCCCTGCACACGCCGGACATCCTCGCCTCGGCCCACCTGGTCCGCGCTTTCACCCTCGGCTACGAAATAAGCGGGGACCGCGCCTGGCTGGAGGAAGCCCGCTACTGGGCGTGGACGGGGGTTCCATTTGTTTACCTAAGCCCGCCTACGCCCGGGCCCGTGGGGCTTTACAACACCATCGCCGTGCTCGGGGCCACCGGTTGGCGCGCGCCGGTGTGGATCGGCCGGCCGGTTCAATGGTGCGGCCTGGTCTACGCCCACGCCCTTTACCGCCTGGCCCGACACGACGCCGCCGGGCCGTGGCGTCAGATCGCCGACGGCATTGTCGTGGGCGGCATCCAGCACACCTGGCCGGAAACCGACAAGGACCGGCAGGGACTGCTTCCCGACAGCTTCTTGCTTCCCACCCAAACCCGAGCCGACCCGGGAATCAATCCGGCCACCGTGTTCGTGCCTGCCCTGGAGTTTTTCCGGGAAACCCCTGTGCTCGACTATGCGGTCTTCCCGCGCGCGGGGTCGACCCTCTTCGCCGCCGGGGAAATTGAACGCGCCGAGGAAACCGATCGAGGCCTCTCTTTCTCGGTCCGCAGCCCCTGGAACCGCCCAGTATGGCTCTTCGTAAACGGCCTGGATCCGGAGTCCGCTCCCTCCGCGAAAATCGTTCCCAAGCCCGCTCCCGGCGCGGCGCATTTCTTCCCAAACGCAGGGCTCTGGACCCTTCGCTTCCAGGGCCGCGCGGAAGTAGAGCTGACCCTGCCCCCAACCAAGAAACCATCGGGTTCTGCAATCCGTTGACTGATCCATGAACGAAAAGGACATGCTTCGCGAGATGTGGCGGATGCAAAAGGCGCTCAACGAGCGCATCGGCGTCCGCACCGACGAGATGAACGAAGAGGACCGCGCGCAATGGCTCCTGAACTACTGCCGGGCCATGAGCCAGGAAATCGCCGAACTCACCGACAGCGTTCCCTGGAAATGGTGGGCCAAGTACCAGACCTTCGACGCCCAGAACGCCAAAGTCGAAATCGTGGACCTGTTCCACTTCCTCATTTCCGCCGCGCAGGTCATGGGCATGAGCGCCGAGGATGTGTTTGAGGCCTACCTGAAGAAAAACCGCGTCAACTTCCAGCGACAGGAAACCGGCTACATCCGGAAGAATGAAAATGACTCCCGGCACATCTGAACCGCCCGCCTCGAGCCCTCCGCGGATCGCCTCCGGCGGCCCGCCGCCGCCCGAATGGGCCCATCTCCTCGAAGAAGTCCTCATTCCGCCCGAGCGCCTTCAGCAACGGGTAGACCAACTGGCCAAGGCCATCAACCGGGACTTCGCCCGAAGCGAGCTCCTCCTTGTCCCAATCCTCACCGGCACGATCCTCTTTCTCGCCGACCTGCTCCGGCGGCTCACGATCCCGGTCCAACTCGACTTTGTCGGGGTCAGCAGCTACCGAGACCGCGTTCGTCCCGGCAAGTTGATTTTCACCAAGGAACTCCGGCTGGAAGCCCGCGGACGCGACCTGCTCATCATCGACGACATTCTCGATTCAGGTCAGACTCTCGCCCGAGTTCGCGCTCGGCTTGTCCAGGCCAAGCCACAATCCGTCCGCGCCTGCGTGCTCCTCGCCAAGGAAACCTCCCGAAAAGCCTCCGTCTCCGCCGACTACGTCGGCTTCGTGATCCCGAACAAATTCGTGGTGGGCTACGGCCTGGACTACGCCGAGCGGTATCGCAACCTTCCTTTCGTGGGCGTGCTCCGGCCGGAGCGTTCCCAGACCGGCGCGCCCGCCGCCAAGCAGCCTCAGGCCCGCGTCCGTTCTCCCTCCCGACGCCGGGTCCGCCCCAACGCGTCCCCGTCCTGAAACTCACAAGGCGGCCCTCTTCCGCAGCTGCCGAGGCAACGGGCGGATTCAAAGTCGGGGAAAAATAAAACGGCCGCCTGCCCGCTCCCGCCCGCCGCCCCTCACGTCGGCGGCTACAAGGTTGGAGGCCGCCTCCAAGGCGGAGCGGACGGTTCACGGCCGCGGCGACGCCGCGCAGGCTTTTGAGACGCAGCTCGACTCGCGGCGTGCAGAAACTCATGCGACGTTCTCACCAACTCGCTAACCAAAAAAGAGCCGCTCCGACACTTGCCGGAGCGGCGTGAGTCCTATGACGCCCCTACAGAGTCGTCTTATCGGCCCCTACCCTCGCGGGCGTGCTCCTTGGCGCGCTCGCGAATCTCCTCAAGCAGCTTATCGCGCTTGTTCTTGAACTCCTGGCGGAGCTCCTGGATGCGATTGTGCAGTTGCTCGCGAATCTCCTTCATCTGCTGCAAGAACGCCTCGCGCTGCTCACGCAACTGGTTGCGAAGCTGTTCGCGCTCCTCATCGGTGGCGTTCCGCCATTCCTTCCAAAGCTCCCGCTGCTTTTGCATGAACTCCCGACGCTCCTGCATGGCCTGGTGCATGATCTCTCGAATCTCAGCCGGCAGTCCGATCATCGGAGGCAGCGGTTTCCCTGCGCCGCCATGACCGTATCCCCGGCCATGACCAGGATTCTCGGGCGTGGCGGCGTCATCGGGCGTGGCGGCGTCATCAGGCGTGGCGGCGTCACCCGGAGGCGCAGCGTCACCCGGAGGCGTAGCGTCATCAGGCGGCTGGGCCTGGTCCCCTCCGTTTCCTTGATCCGCAGGGCTCGCTGCGGGCGGTTTTCCATGTTCGCCCTTGCCGGCTTTGCCGAGGCCCTGCGCGGCGGCTGCGCTGACCGCCAAGCCTGTCGCCGTAATCAAACCGATCATCCAACGTTCCCACTTCGTCATGGCTTTCCCTCCTTTACTCTTTTATTCTTTCGGGTTTCCGCTCTGGTCTCTCAAACCCGGCGGCTCCATCGCCGCCAGCCTGCCAACGGAAGGGAGCATCCGAGATGCCAAGTTGAAACGAAATCCATATCTCGTTGAAAACAAGCAGGTTGCAAATCAGGCGCATCAAACCACAGAAGGCTCTCTTTTCCGATCTGGGGAATATTCCTCAACCAGGGCGGTCCTGCGCCCGCCTCTCCTTGGGGCAATGCGCCCAACTTGCGGCTTCCCCCCGCTTTCCGGAGGATGCCGGACGCGGGACCGGCATCCATTGGATGAAAACAGCAAGGCTCCCGGAACGCTCTCCCTCCTGCTGGACAAGGCCGCTCCCCCGATCTACCCTTTTGTGAAGCCTTCAAGAGAGGCCGCGCAATGAACCGGAGCAAGACACCGCAAACGGCCCCTGCCCTTCCCGGCAAGATGTGGAGCCGCCGGGCGTTTCTCGAACGAACTGTCTCCTTTGCCGCCGCGTCTCCCCTTGCGCCCCTAGCGGCCGCGCCTTCCCTCCCCGCGCCGGAGCGCTCGGGCGATCCGCCGCGCGCGCCCACGGCGATCGCTTTCTGCAAGCGCTACGCCTACCCGGAGGTGCGCGAGCGGCTCAAACATTGCCTTGACCTGCTCGGCGACGTGTCGCGCCTGGTGCGCGGACGGCATGTGACGGTGAAAACCAATCTGGTCAACACCTCGCGGGAAGACCTCGCCGGAATTCCGCTGTGGCTTACTGTGACCGTCCATCCGACGGTGGCGATGGCGCTGGCGAGCCTCCTGGCGGAGTACGGCGCGCGGGAGGTGCTCTTCTGCGATCAATTGCCTTTCCGTCCGCTCGGGTCGGAGGCTTTTGCGGGCTACGGGTTCAAGCTGGAGGAGTTCCGCCGGGTCGCCAAGGGCCGCGTCCGGTTTCTCAACACGCGCAACCGCGGCCCCTACCGCGACTACGCCCTGGTCAAAGTGCCTGACGGCGGCGATCTGGCGACTTGTTGGGAGGTGAACCGGGCCTATGCGGACACGGACGTGCTGGTCTCTCTGGCCAAGCTCAAAGACCATGTCTCGGCCGGGATGACCGCCGGGATGAAGAATCTCTTCGGCTTGCCGCCAAGCAGCCTTTACGGGGACGACCTCAAAGACGGGCCCGACGAGGCGGCCGTGGGCTACCGCAACGCTACGATGCACAATTGCACCCGCAAGCCGTTCACCTCCGTGGCTTCCTTCACCAACCGGTCGGTTCGCTATGATCACGGGATCAACGTGCCCCGGTTCATCGTGGACCTGAACGCCGCCTTCCCGATCCGGCTGACCGTGATCGACGCGATCAGCACGATTCAAACTGCCGAGGGTTGGTGGAACGGCGCGATGACGACCGCAACCCGGCCGGGGCTCCTGATCGCCGGACGCAATCCGGTCTGCGCCGACGCCGTCGCCGCCGCCGTGATGGGCTACGATCCTGAGGCGCCGGATCGCACGCTTCCGTTCGTCAACGGCCTCAATTATCTCGCCTTGGCCCGGCGACGAGGGCTCGGGGAAAACCGCTTGCGGCGGCTGGAAATCCTCGGGATCGGACTGGAGGAGGCCCGCTTTGAATTCCGCCCCACCTACCGGCGGATCAATCCTCACAAGGAGAGCCGACCATGAGCGACGAGCGCGTCTGGCGACACGGAGGCGGCGATCGGGGCCGAACCGCTCTCTTCCCGGGCGAAGCGAGTCTCGGACCTTTGCGCCGCTTGTTGGAAACGAAGGCGTCCATCCAAGCGCCGGTTGTCTTTGATCGCTCGGGAGCGGCGTACCTGGCCGACATGGCCGGGGGCGTTTACGCCTGCCGCGCCGACGCCGGGCTGCTCTGGCGCGCGCAAGTTCCCGGCGGGGTCGCCGCCGCGCCCGCGTTGAGCGAGGACGACCAAAGCCTCTTTGTCGGCACGCTGGCCGGATACGTGTGCCGCCTGGAGACTCTCTCAGGCCGGGAACGCTGGCGGACCCTGCTCCCGACCGACTCGGACCCGCGCGTCGTCGCCGATCTGCTTTTTCTCCGGGAAGAGGGCTGGATCGCGGCAAGCAGTTGGGG
>JAGHDA010000209.1 GCA_021160185.1 Verrucomicrobiota bacterium | reverse complement strand
CTACCACGAAAACCGCAAAGGAACGATCTTTCATCAAGGAGAGAGCGTCCAAGCCCAGGGCTTGCTTCCAAGAAACGTGTTCGCCGGCCTTGGGCGGCGGCGTATGCGGCAGGGTCAAGGAATACAGTCCCATCAGGAAGGAAACCCCCGCGGCGATGTAGAGGGGCTTGGGCGTGGTCATCGCCTCGCCGCCCAACAAGTTGATGGTCCAACCGGCGATAATCCAACTGATCGTGCCTAGGACGCGAATAAGGGGAAAATCCTTCCCGGCGTCGCGGATATGGTGAAAGGAAAGCGAGTTGGTCAGCGCCAAGGTGGGCATGTAGCAGAGGGTATGGGCCAAAAGCAGCGGATAGAACACGGCATACTTCTCAGCGTTAGCCGCAGCCAGAAGGAACGCCCCGCCCGCCAGATGAAGGAAAGCCAGAACGCGTTCGGTGGCGAAGAAGCGGTCGGCGACCATCCCCACCAGAAGAGGGCTTAAAATCGCCGCTAAGGCGGTGCAGTTGTAGATGTTGCCGATCTGCGCCGGAGTGAAGTTGAGCCTCTGCCCCACGTAAGCCCCGATCGTGACGTACCACGCTCCCCAAATGAAATATTCGAGGAACATCATGACCGACAACCGGACTCGCAATGAGAGGCTCATAGGCTCTTCCTTTTACTCCTTGCTGCGTCTTGTTTCTTGTCCGCCGCGCGCCCATCCCGACTCGCTTCCCCCGGCGTCAGGACCGGGCGAAGGGTAAAGAAACCTTTCCGCCGGAAGCAAGCTTTTAGGGCAATTTAGGGCGAAAAACCCACCGCAGCACGATTTTTCCATTCGGGGCGGCGCTTGTGGAAAGCGCGGCAGGGACTTGCGGGGGATCGCGCCGGCAACGCTCCCGGAGTTCGGGCCAAGAGGAGTCGGACTGAAGGTCCGCTTCGAGCGCGATCAAGCAGGCGCGTCGGGCGGGAACACACAGCGGAGGCGGCTCCCGCGTTCGCGGGGTTGAGCGGGTCTTGTCCTCGCGCGTGTGGGCGGCCCGCGTCCAGCGGCGGCGGCTTCTGAGCTTTGCTTTTCCTACGCTTCTTGCTAAATCCGCCTACGCATGAAGACAGGACAGCCAATACTCCCATCCCTTCTCCGAAACCGTCGGCGCCAGTGGCTTGCGGGATTGGCGGCGTGCGGCAGGGCCGCCGGGGCACAAGCCGCCCTTCGCGCCCCGGCCGTTCCCCTGGCGGCTCACGATCCGTATTTCAGCATCTGGTGCGCGGGGGATCGGCTCACGGACGTAGAGACCACGCATTGGACCGGGAAGCCGCATCGGCTGCAGGGCATGGTCCAAATCGACGGTCGGACCTTCCGAGTCTTGGGCGCTAGTCCGAGTTCGACTCCGGCGCTGCCTCAAACCGATTTACAAATCAGGCCCACCCGCACCATCGCCTCTTTTGCCGGGAACGGCATCGGACTGCGTCTTACCTTTCTCACGCCGGCCTTGCCGGAAGACATCGATCTGCTCTCCCGTCCGGTAACCTATCTGATCTGGGAAGCCTGGAGCGCCGACGGCCGGCAACATCAAGTGGCCTTTTCCCTGCGCGCTTCGGCTGAGATCGCCGCCAATAAGCCGTCTCAAGCGGTTCTCACGCGCTTGGAACGGTGGGGCAAGCTGGCCGTCTTTCGGGTAGGAACCGAGGAGCAACCCGTCTTGGTCAAAAGCGGCGACGACCTCCGCATCGATTGGGGCTACTTCTACCTCGCAGCCGGCGGCGGAGCGCAAGCGTCCTGGCAGGAAACCGCCTCCTCGAAATCCGTGACTCTCCCCGCAGGCTCGACTGCTCGGGTGGAAAGTCGGCGCCCCATCCCAGCTCGGGAAGTGATGGGCGAACTGCGTTGGCCCGCGCTTTCCGTGGGGCAACAACCCGTCACCCGCTGGTGCATGCTGGCCTACGACGACCTCTACTCGATCCAATACCTCGGACACAACCTGCGCCCTTATTGGCGCAGGCGGGGCTGGGGGGCGCGAGACCTGCTCGAAGCGGCTGCCAAGGATTTCGCCTCCCTGCGGGAGCGGTGCGCCGCCTTCGATGCGGAGCTGACGCAGGACCTGGAACAGGCGGGAGGACACGAATACGCCGAAATCGCGTCCCTCGCCTACCGCCAATGCTTCGCAGCGAGCAAATTCGTGGCCGACGCGAACGGCCAGCCCATCTCTTTCTGCAAGGAGAACCACTCGAACGGGTGCATCGCCACCTCGGACGTGTTCTACCCGATGTCGCCCCAGTTCCTATTGTTCGGCCCGTCGCTGGCGAAGTCGTTCCTGGCGCCGTTCATGAACTACGCCGTCAGCGGGCGTTGGCGGTTCCCGTTCGCTCCTCATGACTTGGGGACCTACCCGCACGCCAACGGCCAACGCTATGGAGGCGGGGAACAAAGCGAGAAAAACCAAATGCCCGTCGAGGAAAGCGGAAACCTGCTCATCCTGATGGCCGCGGTAGCCAAGATGGAAGGCCACGCCGAATTCGCCGGCCGATATTGGCCTGCCCTCACCCAGTGGGCGGAGTATCTCCGCGAAAAAGGCTTCGACCCGGAGAACCAGCTCTGCACCGATGATTTCGCCGGCCACTTGGCGCATAACGTGAATCTCAGCGCCAAAGCCATCGCCGGTCTGGCCGCCTATGCGCAGTTGTGCGCTTACCGAGGCGAAGAAATCCGCGCCCGCGAATACGCCGCCCTCGCTCGGCGGTTCGTCCGCCAATGGCTCGCCGCGGCGGACGACGGGGACCACTACCGGCTGGCCTTCGACAAGCCGGGCACTTGGAGCCAGAAATACAACATTGTTTGGGACCGGATCTTGGGCTTGAACCTATGGCCCGCGGAAGCGTTGCGCAAAGAGATGGACTTCTACCGCCGCGTCCAAAACCCCTACGGCTTGCCGTTGGACAACCGCTCCCGGTACACCAAGCTCGATTGGGTTCTCTGGACGGCCACTCTGACTCGTCAGCGGGACGATTTCGAAGCGTTGGTTCATCCGGTCTGGCGCTTCTTGAACGAGACGCCGGATCGCGTTCCCATGACGGATTGGTACTGGACTCACAACGCCCGCCGACGCGGCTTCACCGCCCGACCGGTGGTAGGCGGCGTGTTTCTGGAGATGCTCTACCACCCTAAGGTTTGGCGGAAATATGCCTCGCGGGACCGCACCAAAGCCGGCGGCTACGCGCCGGCCCCGAAGCCGCCCCGGGTAATCCGTGTCGTTCCCGCCGCCGACAGCGGGGCCGCAGCTTTATGGCGCTACACCACCCAAAGACCCCCGGCCGGTTGGCAAACGCCGGAGTTCGATGACTCGGCTTGGGCCGAAGGCAAGGCCGGTTTCGGCGTCCCGGGCACGCCGGGGGCCGTCGTGGGAACCGTCTGGAACACCCCGGAAATCTGGCTCCGACGGCAAATTGAAATCCCGGCCGGTTCCTACACCGCCTTGAGCTTTTGGATTCATCATGACGAAGACGTTGAGGTCTACGTGGACGGAGTGCGCGCCCTGAAGCTCAGCTCGTACACCACCAGCTACGAACCCCGACAGCCGCTGGCCGCCGCCAAGGACAAACTCACCCCAGGCAAACATCAGCTCGCCGTGCACATCCGACAAACCGGCGGAGGACAGTACATCGATCTCGGCTTGGTCGATATCCAGCCGGCGGAATAGCGCCATCCCGCCGCCATGGAGCCGACGGCGGGAGAACCGCGCTTCTCTCGCCGCCGGCGAATCTGGTCGTTCGGCCGCCCTTCAAGGATTCGCTTGCCGACCTAACAGGTTGTCAGAAAGCCCCATGGGATTTTGTACACGAGAAGCGGAAGCGCGTCTCAGAGAGACGCTGCGCGGCGCCCCCCGATCTCAACGCCGCCGCGCTTGAAAAGCGTTTGCTCCGAGCCATGCCGCTCTCGAGAAACTCTCCCCGGTGTTCGAGAAGCTCTACAAGAAACGCGGCCAGCTCGGCATCCCGCCCAAGCAACTCTTCAAAACCCCAATCTGCGCCTCGGCGATTGCCTCTCAGGCCGTAGCCGTCCACGCAAGCAAGGGGCGGAAGGCGGATTGCTTAGGACAAAGGGTTGTCATTTTAGAAGCGGGCCTGCACTATCAGAACAGTCATCAGGCGGCGTCTCACGCTGAATCTCGGAAGGACCCGCCTATGGGCAAGGAGCTGGGAAAATGAACACAACAGCCGCCACCCTAAAATCAGTGCTCCAATCCTTCAAACCCGACCCAAACTCATCCCTGCCTGAGCGGGCGCAAAAAGCCATTCACATTGCCCGCCACTTACAGCAACGGGTTAATGAATTACAAACGCCCGCCGAACGCCGTCAGCAAGCCGAGCTGGACCGCATGCTGCAAAACCCCGAAGATAAAGCCACCCTGGCCCAGATGACCGACCAGGCCTTCCGCGCCAAGGACCCGCGCCGGGCGGTGGACCAATTCATCCACATCCTCGACGCGCAGGGCATCCCACGTTTTTTTAGTCCGCTGAACCGCACGCTTCTGCGGGGGTTTCATTCCTTCGGCGGGTATTTGCCGGGCGTGGCCCTGCCATGGGTCAAGGCGTACATGCGAAAAGAAACGGCCAATGTCATCCTACCCGGAGAGCGCGAGGCTCTAACCAAGCATCTGCGCGAACGCTTCAAGGAAGGCGTCCGCATGAATGTCAACTTCCTCGGCGAAGCAATTCTCGGGGAAGGCGAAGCCGAGCGCCGACTGCAGATCTACTTGCAGGCCCTGCAGTGGCCGGAAATCGAGGTTGTTTCGATCAAGATTTCGACGCTCTTTTCACAAATCTCAGCGCTGGCCCGCGAGCACACTTTGCAGGTGTTGTGCGATCGGCTGGATCGCTTGTTCCGCACCGCGGCGCGCCAGACTTTCACCCGCCGGGACGGCGCCAAAGCGCCTAAATTCGTCTGCCTGGACATGGAGGAATACCGCGACATGTCGTTAACCGCCGAGGCGTTCATGCGCACGCTGGACCGGCCGGGCCTGGAAAACGTCAGCGCCGGCATCGCTTTGCAATCCTACATTCCCGATTCCTATCGCACGCAGCTCCGCATCAATGAATGGGCCCGGCGCCGAGCGGCCCGAGGAGGCGCCCCCATTGCCATCCGGCTGGTCAAGGGCGCCAATATGGAGATGGAGCGCGTGGAAGCGTCGCTGCGGGGCTGGCCTCAGGCCCCTTACAAGGTCAAGCGCCACACGGACGCCAACTTCAAGCGCATGCTCCACGAGGCCATGAAACCGGAAAACTTGACCGCCGTTCGAGTGGGCATCGCCTCGCACAACCTTTTCGATCTGGCCTATGGGATCGTATTGGCTTTGGAGCAGGATGCGCTCGACAAAGTGCAGTTCGAGATGCTCGAGGGCATGGCCAACCCGCAGCGGCGGGCCATGTTCGAGCTGACGAAAAACCTCCTCCTGTACGCCCCGGCTTGTCGCAAAGAGAACTTTGTCAACGCCATCGGCTACCTCATCCGGCGGCTGGACGAAAACACCGGGCCCGAGAATTTTTTGCGACATGCGTTCAGTCTCAAAGTGGGCAGTCCAGTTTGGCAGCGGTTGGAGCAAGGCTTTGCGGCTTCGGTCAAAGAGGCGGACGCGGTCTCGGACGCGCCACGCCGCGTTCAGAACCGAAACGAACCGCCGACTCCGGTCGGCGCCATCGACCGCGGTTGGCGCCGCTTCGTGAACGAGCCGGACACCGACTTCTCCCTGCCGCACAACAGCGATTGGGCCCGCAAGATCGTCGAAAAGTGGGAGCCGCTGCACGATGCGCGCGCCCCGGAGATCCCTTTGCAGATCGCGGGCGAGGAGCTGCTGGGCCAACGG
>JAGHDA010000399.1 GCA_021160185.1 Verrucomicrobiota bacterium | reverse complement strand
GTCCAGGATGGGGTGGCGCCAGGCGATGCGCGGGGCGGGACGGCCTTCCGGGCGGGAGAAACGGCCCGAGTGGGTCAGTTGGAAGCCGACAACCAAATCGTCCGCGCTGCCGAACCGTTCCTTGTGTTCGGCGACCAGCGCGCGGAGCAGTTCCGCAAGGTCTTTCTTGTTGCGCTCGACGATGACGAGCTGGCGCGGGTTGGCCCGGCCGTCGAAGCGCACGGCCATCGCTTCGCATCCGAAGATAAGCTTGGCTCCGCTCCGGCCGAACCGCTTCCAGCGGCGGAACACGGTTTCCGCGGCGCCGCCCTCGGGCGTTCCGTCCCAGCCTTCCATCGGATGGACGGCCCAGCGGTTGCCGATGCGTTTGCCGTTGATCCGGAGCGTTTCCACCGGTTGGGCGAGGGGCGAGCGGGGCGCCGTCTGGATGGAATCTTTGCAGGGCAGGTCCAGGTTCAGCTCCCGCAAGCGGTTGCGGAAGGCTTCCACGGTCCTGAGAGCCGGAATCTTGATAAACGAGGCCATGGAGCGGAGAGAGGGAAAAGCGGGAAACTCATTTACCCACAGCAGGCGAAGAACGTCAGATAGGGAGCTCGTTGGGCCTCTCGCAGGATCAGCAACGCCAGCTCCCGGAGGTGGTAATCGCCCCACATCGAGCTTTCTCCGTTGGGCACTTTCTGGCCGCGGCGGATGTGGTCCCAACCATTGGGTCGGTGGTAAACCGAGTGAAGCAGGAGCCCCTGGTGACGCGGATTGGTGGAGAGGTAGGGCTCTTGCATCAGGGTTCGCGCCGTGGTGAGGCCCGCCTGCCGATAGCGCTTGCCCGCCTTGGCCTCGCCGCGGTGGATGAGGTAGTTGCCCAAGCGGATCAGGCCCTGAGCGGCGATGGCGGCCGCCGAGGAATCCACCGGCTCCCACGGATTAAACGGGTCCGAATTCTTGTTCCGGTAGTCGCCCAACCGATGCAGGTTGGGCGCGCCGGTGTCCCACACCGGCGCGCCGTCGCGACAGGCGTGCTCGATGTAGAAATCGGCGGTGGCGAGGGCGGCCTCAAGGAGGGTCTGTTCGAACGCGCGCCGGCCCCCGAAGGGTTCGAGCTCCCTGGCAGGGAGGGTCTGGAGGAACTCGATCTGCTCGGCGAAGCCGCACACGGCCCACGCCAGCCCCCGCGTCCAGGTGCTGAAGGGCGAATATCCCTGCTGCGTGCTCGGGCAGCGGTAACTGCCGTTGTTGGTGTTAAAAATGGACTCGTGCGCCACCCGGCCGCGCATGTCGTAAGCGTCCCGCCCTTTCCCATAGTAGACCGAGTAGGTCGCCGTGGTTTCAGCGTGGGCGATCAGCCTGCCCAGGAGCGAGATGGGCCGGTCCTGTTCGCCCATGAGCGTGTGGCCCAGCTTGTGGGCGACCGCCAGGATTCGGAGCGAGCGGATCGTGTCGATGAAAAGCGAGTGAGGGCCGTTGAACGAGTAGATGAACCCTTTGCCGTCGGCGGTCGGCGTCCATCGGGCGGCCTGGACCGCGCCGGAGACTTTCAGAGCGAGGGCGCAGAAATCGCGCCGCGCCGGGTTGTCTTCGACCCTGCCTTCGACCATGAGCCGGAGCAGGTTGCCGTAAGTGGAGATATTGTTGAAGCCGTGGTCATGGACGCCGATGTGGGAAACATGCGCGGCCATGTGGTGAAGGGTTCCTTCCATCCCGATCTTCAGAAACTGCTCTTCGCCGGTGGCGTCGAATTGGAGGAGGGCCGAACCGAACTGGAATCCCTGCGTCCATTCGGTCCACCCTCGCGCGGTGTATCGGCCGCGAACGGTGAAGACCGGCGCGCCCTGTTCCGGGCTCCAGGTGCGTTGAAGGCTTAGGATCTTCGCTCCGGAGAGTTCGAAGGTTCTCTCGATGAGGGGAACCATGTCCCGGGGTTGAAGACGGAAGTCAATGCGAATGCCCATGGCGTCCAGGGGTTGAGAGCTTGAATCGGCTTGGAAATGCCGCGCGGGAGCGGGCGCGACGGGCGAAGGGCGAGCCTGGCGGCTTCACAACGACCGCAGATGGAATCCGCCGTCGACATTGATTGTTTCACCCGTGCTGAAATCCAACGTTCCGCGCGCAATGGCCGCCACCGCTTTGGCGACGTCCTCGGGTGTGCCCCAGCGCCGGATGGGTGTCAAGCCCTCTTGGATCAGGCGATCGTATTTTTCCTTCACCGGCGCCGTCATGTCCGTGGCGATGATCCCCGGCCGCACTTCGTACACGCGGATGCCGTGCTCGGCCAGGCGGACGGCGAAGAGCCGGGTCATCATCGAGAGCGCCGCTTTCGAGAGGCAGTATTCGGCTCGGGCAACGGAGGCCGTGTAGGCGCTGATGGAGGAGATGTTGACGATCCGGCGCGGCTCGGGGCGCGGCGCTTCGGCCTCGGTTTGCTCGATCATCCAGCGCGCGATCTGACGGGTGAGGAAGTAGGGGCCGCGCAGGTTGATTCCGATAGCCCGGTCGAACTCTTCCTCTTCGCTTTCCAGCATGTCCGCGCGCCGGCGCG
>JAGHDA010000201.1 GCA_021160185.1 Verrucomicrobiota bacterium | reverse complement strand
CCGAACTTTTGAAAAATCCTTCGAGGCGTTCAACGCGCCTGTTTTAACCAGGCTCTTCAGTTCGCCCGAGCCGATGTGCTTGATGTAGCTGCGCCCGGCATTGATCGCGCTGACCTTTTCCGGATCGATGTCCAACCCCAACACCCTGGCCCCGCTTTTCGCAAATTGGATCGCCAAAGGCAATCCCACATAACCCAAGCCGACCACGCCCACCGCCGGGCCGTTCCCAGGGGATGGTTCGGATTCTCTCTTTAATTCGCCCATCTCACTTTTCGCACTCATTTTTACAGCTTTGAAGCCTTCCTCAAAGGAATCTGTCCACTAACGGCAAAATCATTTTCACCTTCTGCCGCATGCGTTGCAGCCTCTCCAGTCGCGTTCTGATCTCTTCAAATTCCTCCTGATCCACCAGGCCCGCCTGGCGGTCTTCGTCCAAGGATCGGAGAAGCTGCCCCAACCGCCCGTCCGCAGCCTCAAAACGCCGCTTGAAAAATTCGTGGTAGACGCGGCGAACGATGTCGCCCAGCTCAGCAACCGCCACGAAGTGGTCCCGCCGACTGCCCGGCACCCACACGTGCCGGATGGCCCCCCAAGCCAGCAATTGCCTGGTGCCCAGGCTGGCGCTGCCTTTGCTGATTCCCAACTGCTCACAGATATCCTGAAGCGAAAGGGGACGGATGGACAAGTAAAGGAGGCCGTAAATCTGTCCAACGGACCGCGGCAGCCCGACACTGCGGCAGAAATTCCCCCCGGCTTCGACGAATTGACGCCGAGTGGCCGGCTGGCGAGACGCGGCTCGGGTTGCAGAGGCAACAGGAGCCGCCGGAGCGGATTTGGCTTTGCGTGAGGACATGGCAAGGAAGGCTTCAGGCGAAGCGAGGCGGGCAGGCTTCGCCCTCGTCAGTTCGCGCGAGGCGGGCTGACGCGAATCGAGCGTCGCCGCTTCCCGACTGACCGGGCATTCTGTTCAATCTGAATTGAATGATCGGTCCTGACCGCCCTCTTCACAAGAAAATTTTCACGGATCCTTCCGCCTTTTCCAATCGAGCCGCGGCGCGGGCGCACAGCAAGCGCGGTGTCAGGCCTTGGGGGCCAAGGGACAAAGGGAGCTTTCTGCTCCTCGCGCCGGCAGCTGCGACTTAAAGGAAGTCGCCGAGGCAAAGATATAAGGCGGCAAGAAACGCGGCCGTCCCGGCCGCGCCCGACGGCGGGGCGGGACGGCCGCAACCCCCTAAACGGAGGCAGGCCTAAGCCGGGAAAGGACGCCTCCAACCTCCGCCTCCCCGTATCGGCGGCTGCGATTGTTTATGCCCTTTTACGCAGGCGTCTGCCGGCAGTTTGGTCCTACTCGTTATACGAAGCGATACTGGCCCGGCTTGGCCACGGGCGGGAAAGGCAGCGGACCGAACTTGTACTCTGTGGGCCCCCAACGCCGCTTGCTGTTCAGAGCCTGGTCCCAAGAGATCGACTGGCCGCTGTAAGCCGACTCGCGGCCCATAATGCCGGTGAGGGTGCTCTCGGCCACAGCGCGGGCCTCGTTGAGCGGCTTGCCCGAGCGAATGGCGCGGATCAAGTCCTGGTGTTCCTGTTCGTAAGGGTTGGTTTCCTGCTGCTTGGGATAGCGCCACGGCCGCCCTCGGCGGCAGCGGATATAGTTGGCCCGGGAAGAAGCGTACGCCTCGCCCTCGGTTCCGACGATGTGCTCTTCCACCTTGCCTTCCGCGCCGTTCATCTGCCGGCATTGACTGAAGACCATCACGCCGTCGGGGTACTCGAAGGAAACGGCGAAGTGATCGTAGATATGGCCGTGGATAGGCGTCCGGCGACACAAGCGCCCTCCCATAGCATGGGCGCGGAGAGGATGCGCCCGGAGCGCCCAATTCATGACGTCCAGGTTATGCACATGCTGCTCAACGATATGGTCGCCCGAAAGCCACGTGAAGTAGTTCCAGTTGCGAAGCTGCCACTCCATGTCGCTCCATCCAGGCTGCCGCTCCACCACCCAAATCACGCCTCCGTTCCAATAGCAGTGGGCGTACATAAGCCGCCCCAATTCGCCGGCGTGGATTCGTTTGATCATCTCGATGTAGCCGAACTGATGTCGGCGTTGAGTGCCGGCGACGATGCTGAGCCCTTTGGACGCGGCAACCTTGCCGGCCTCGAGGATCATCCGCACCCCGGGGGCGTCCACCGCGGCGGGTTTTTCCATGAAGACGTTCTTGCCCGCCTTCACCGCGGCCAACACATGAGCGGGGCGGAAATGGGGCGGAGTGGCCTGGATGACGTAGTTGATCTCCTCCACGGCCAGCAACTTCTTGTACGCGTCAAAACCGGTGAAACACATCTCCTCCGGCACGCGCACGCCCAACCGGGCCAACTGGGCGCGGACGTTCTCCAGGCGGTCGGGGAAGAGGTCGGCCAATGCGATGACCCGAATGTCTTTGTTTTTTACCGCCGCGCCTTCCGCGACGTTCTCGGTGTGATAGCCCTTGGCGGGGTAGATGACTCTGGTGGCGGCGCCCAAGGCGTTGAACAAGGCGCCGGCGCCGCGCCCGCCGCAGCCGATAAGGCCGACGCGGATCGGCTCATTGGGAGCGGCCCGGCCGGTTATTGCCAACGGGGCCTGGCCGGCCGCCAACCCGGCCGCGGCGGCGGCGGAAACTCTCAGAAACGAACGCCGAGGCATGCGTTCCTCACGGGGACAATTGTTCGTTTTGCTCATGGGCCGAGTATGACGCTCGAGCGCCTCAGTGTCGCAAGAAAATTCCCCTCCTCCACGCCGGCTGGACCGGCTCACGCCGCCAGTTCAAAGGCGTATCCTTTGAGGTACTCGGTCTCCGGCACGGCAAGGAGAAAAGGATGATCCGGCGCCTGGGTGAAAGAAGCCACATGGCGCAGGCAGGCGCGCGTGTCGGCCGCCGCTGCGGCGACGGCGTCCCGGAACGTCAGGGCGTCCACATGATGGGAGCAACAGAAGGTAAGCAGCAAACCGCCGGGCCGAAGCAGTTTCAACGCCCGGATATGGATTTCCTTGTAACCCCGAAGCGCCTCCGGAATCGCTTCGCGCGAACGGGTGAACGAAGGCGGATCCAGGATCACGACGTCGAACAGCGGCTGGGATCTTTCGCCCGCCCCCTTCCACGCCGAGCGGGCGCGAAGCCAGTCGAACACGTTCGCCGCTTCAAAGGAGCACCGGTCGATCAGGCCGTTCCGCTCGGCGTGCGCCCGCGCTTGCCGGATCGCCTCTTCGCTCTGGTCCACAAAATGCACCTTGGCGGCCCCCGCCTTGGCCGCGTGCAGACCGAACCCGCCCGTAAAGCAAAACGCGTCCAGCACAATCGCCCCGGGGCGTTCGGCGATCAACTCCGCCGCGAGCTGATAGTTGACCTGCTGATCCAAATAAAGCCCCGTTTTATGGCCCTCAAGAAGGTCCGCCGCAAACTCCAGATCCCCCATCCGAACCCAAACTTTCCCGGGCGTTTCTCCTTCCAACACGCCTTTTCTCCGCTCGAGACCTTCAAACTCCCGGGCCGCCGCGTCGTTCCGCTCCACAACCACGCGCGGACTGAAAAGCTCCCGGAGGACCTCAACGAGCATTTTCTTCCGGCGGTCCATGCCCAGCGAAAGGGTCTGGATCACGAGCGCTTCGCCGTATTTGTCCGCCACCAGGCCGCTCAGGAAATCCCCCTCCGAATTGACCGCGCGCGCGCACTCGGCGCGGGGCAGGCGGCGGCGCCGCAACGCCCATGCCGCCTCGATGCGCCGCCGGAAAAAGGCCTTGTCGAACAGGACCCGCTCCCGCGCAAGGATACGAACCCGAATCCGCGAGCGGCTGTTGTAAAACCCGACGCCCAAAAAGCGGCGCTTGGCGTCGCGCACGACCACCGGATCGCCATCCCGCGGCGCGCCGGCAATCTTGCCTATTTCACCTGCGTAAACCCACGGATGCCCCGCGGCGACCCGCTCTTCCCTGCCCGGCTTGAGAATAAGATTTGGCAACGCGGGGACTTCGCCCCCCCGCCCGGAATTCCGTTCTGCGGCTTCCACGCCTCTCCCCTAACTGATGGCTCTCCCGAAAACAAGGCCCAACCCGCCGGAAAAGGGGGAAATCGCTTCCCTCGCCCGCGCGAGCTCCGCCGAACGCGAAAAAACGCCGCCCCCGGCAACGGCGCATAAGTCCTTGGAAATGAAGTGGAGCCAGTTGCCGGATTCGAACCGGCGACCCGCGGTTTACAAAACCGCTGCTCTACCGCTGAGCTAAACTGGCTCGCTCGGCCTTGAGGAGTTTATGCCAAGTCCGGCCCAGTCAAGCAAGAGCGGAAAAAGCGCGCCGGGGGCGCGTGGTTCCCCACACAGGCGGCAGGCTGGGGCGCAAGCGGCAACGGCTACTTGAGCGGAGGCGCTTTGAGTTCGATATGGAGCTCTTTGAGCTGACGCTCATCCACCGGGCCCGGCGACTGGGTCATCAGGCACGCCCCCTTGGCGGTCTTGGGGAAGGCGATCACCTCCCGGATGCTGGAGACGCCGGCCAACAGGGCCGTCATGCGATCAAAGCCGAGCGCGATGCCTCCGTGCGGCGGCGCGCCGTACCGGAAGGCTTCGAGCATGTAGCCGAAGCGGGCCTGGGCAATGTCCGGAGGAATCCGGAGCACTTCCTCAAAGATCAGCCGCTGGACTTCGCGCTGGTGGATACGGATCGAGCCGCCGCCCAGCTCCACGCCGTTGACCACCACATCGTAGTGCTGGCCGCGGACCTTCTTAGGACTTTCTTTCAGGAGCGGAATATCCTCGGGCAAAGGCGCGGTGAAGGGGTGGTGGCTCGAGTACCAGCGGTTCATTTCCTTGTCGTAGCTGAGCAGCGGAAAATCCACCACCCAGAGGAAATCGAACCGGTCGCGCGGGATCTGGAGCTTGCCCTGTTTTTCCAGGACCTCGGCCGCATAGAGCCGCAGCCGCCCCAGGATTTCGCACGCCGTCTGCCACGGGCCGGCGGCGAAGAGGATCAGGTCGCCCTCCTCGATCCGGAGGCGCTCTTGGAGCGCCGCTTTTTCCTGCTCGCCGAAGAACTTAGTGATTGGCGAGCGCCACTCGCCGTTTTCCACCTTGATGTAGGCCAGGCCGCGCGCGCCGAAGCTTTGGGCAAGCGCGGTCATCGTCTCCATCTGGCCCTGGGTGACGCAGGCAAATCCCTTGGCATTGAGCGCCTTGACCGCGCCGCCCTCTTCGCGGGCTATCTTGGCGAAGAGCTTAAAGCCGCTCTCCCGGAAGGCGTCGGTCAGGTCCGCCAGCTCCAGGCCGAACCGGGTGTCCGGCTTGTCCGTGCCGAAGCGGTCCATCGCTTCGCGATAGGAAAGCCTGGGAAAGGGCCGCGGAATGTCCAAGCCGCAGGCGGTTTTCCACACGCGCGCCAACAGGCCTTCGATCACTTCGTAGATATTCTCCCGGTCGACAAAGGACATCTCCACGTCGATCTGGGTGAACTCGGGTTGGCGGTCGGCGCGAAGGTCTTCGTCCCGGAAGCATCGGGCCAGTTGGAAATAGCGCTCAACGCCCGCGACCATGAGGATCTGCTTGAATTGCTGAGGCGACTGGGGCAGCGCGTAGAACAGGCCCGGATGCAGCCGGCAGGGAACCACAAATTCCCGCGCGCCTTCGGGAGTGGACTTGAAGAGCATGGGCGTCTCCACTTCGAGGAAGCCCAGCTCGTCGAAGTATTGCCGAACGGCCAAGGCGGCTCGGTGGCGCAAACGCAGGCGCTGTTGCATCTCGGGCCGGCGCAAATCCAGGTAGCGGTAGCGCAGCCGCGTCTCCTCGGAAACCTTGGCCGCCGCCTCCGGATCGTCGATAGGAAAAGGCAAAGGGTCGGCAGGGTTGAGGACCTGCACTTCGCGAGCCACAACCTCAACTTGCCCCGTGTCGATCTTGGGATTCTCAGTGCCCTCGGGCCGGGGACGGACCTTGCCGGCGACCTGGACGACGCTTTCGCTCCGGAGCGCCTCGGCTCGGGCGAACACCTCGGGGGGCAGAACGGAAGGATCGAACACGGTTTGGGTTCGCCCTTCCCGGTCGCGGACATCCACAAAAATCACCCCTCCCAGATCGCGGCGGGAGTGGACCCAGCCGCACAGGACAACCTCCTGGCCCACATGGTCCAGGCGCAGCTCGTTGCAATGGTGCGTTCGTTTCATCGCCTGATCTCTTCCCAGCGCGCGCCGCGGTTTTGCCGAAAAGCGGCGGCGCGCCCCAAGCTCTTAACAGACCCCGGGGCCAAGATGAAGAGTTATCCTTGAGCGTTCGCTCCCGCGCGCCGCTCAGGGAAGCGCCGCGCGCGTCTTTACGGCCGCTTGATAGGCCCCGTAAAGGCGGCGAAGCCGCTCGACGCCCGCCCCGCCGCGATGGATCCACAGCCGATAGCTGCAGCGAACGGCGCGGCCCGGAAGAAGTTCTTTGGGCTCCACGCCGGGCCAGCCCACGCAAAGAGCCCCGTAGTGACGCGTAAGCCACATCGGCGGGAAATCCGGATGATCGGGAGAAACGAAAATCGCCGCGCCGGCAAGCGTCTTTTCGGCGGCGAGGCGGCCGGTCAGGTCCGCCCAGGGCAACCGCGTCATAAGCAGGTCTTTGGGACCGTCGCCAAGCGGGGTGGCGATAGTCGTTTCCAACCGAGGCGCGAAACGGATCGTCAGCCCCCCGTAGCCTTTGTTCTCGGCTCCCGCCAGTTTCACCGGGCTTTCCGTGGGGCTCAGGAACAAGTCAATGTCGATGAAACGGCCTTCCGGAGCGGCGCGATAGACCCGAATCCACACGCGCTCCCGCATCACCTTTTTCCCCTCCGCGTACCAGCCGTTCTCCACCGCCAGAACCGCAGCCGCCGCGCCGCCCTGTTTGGCAAGACAGCGCTCGAAGCGCGTTTTCATGTCCCGCACCGTCCACGGATCGTAGCTCCTGCCGTTGACCCAAACATGCGGCCATGTCCAGAAAACCCCGCGGTGGTGGTAATGATCCTTTGGGAAATCGTCGGTCAGGACTTCTCCGTCCAGTCCATAAAGGGGATGGATGTAGCTGCTGCGGCGGTAAGATTCAGGAACCCCCGGCTTGAGCAGGAAGCCGTGGTTGTAAGCGAACACGGGCCGCGCGCCTTCCCAGAGAACCCACGTAGCGTCGCTCGCGTCGGTGAAACGGAACCGAGGGACGCGGGATTCGCCCGGCGCAGGCTTGTGGGGCTGAAGGCTCCAGCTCCCCTCGGCTTGCGCCGCCTCCTTCGGAACGACCGCCGCCAAAGCCGCCCGATCTCGCGCCGGCGCGCCTTCGGAGTCCGGACAAGGAAACGTTTCGACGGGCGTCCGAATCGCCCCGTCCGGCGAGACAAGGTCCCACCGGTCCGCGCCGACCGGCCTGGTGAGCTGGGGAGCAAGACAAAGCGTCCCCTCTGCGGGAGGGAGACTGATCTTGACGGAAGCGGCGCAAACCGCAGCGGCGGGGAGGAACAGGAGCGCCGCCGTCGCAAGCTGTCGCAAGCCGCTCTTTCGACCCGGGAGGCAGGAATCCGTTGTGCGCGTCATGGGCGGGATCCTACCGGGCCGAAGGCGAATCGGCAAGGTTCCCCTGCTGTTTCGGCCCCCAAACAAACGTTTGCAAGGAACAGCCGCGCGAGGCCCAATCGGCTTTGCCGCAAGCTGCCTCTCCCGGCTTTCGGTTCTGCTCCTGAAAGCTTGCTCCCCATTCAGAACCGCTTTGCCCCGGCTTTACCGCAAACCGCGGGAATCCTACCATGCGCGCCGTGGAACCGGGCCGTTACAAGGCGCGCCGCGCCACGGTGGACGACCTCCCCGCGTTGCGGGGGCTGTGGACCACGGCTCTGCTGCCGGCGACGCGGCTTGAAAAAGAAGTAGGCCGATTTTTCGTGGTGGAGCGGCCCGACGGCGTGCTCAGCGGAGCCGCGGCCGTGGCGCAAAGCGGATGGCACGGACTGCTTCACAACGAAGCCTTCTCCTCCGAGGCGGAAGCGCGCGAAGCCAGGCCGGCTCTCTGGGCGGGCATTCTGCAAGCGGTTCGCAGCCAAGGCGTTCTTCGGCTCTGGATAGCCAAGCCCGCGGCTCCTTTCTGGGAAAGGGAAGCCGGGTTTCGGGAGCCGCTTCCCCGCGAGCTGGCGCGGATGCCTTCGGAATTCCGCGAAGGCCGGAAGGAATGGCTTACCCTCCCCATCCAGGACGATGTGAAACTGGAAGAAGCGCTACGGGACAAACTGGAGGCTTTCCACGCCGAGGAGCAACGCGAGCGGGAGCGGTGGGAACGGTGGAGCAGATTCTGGATGCTGGCCGCCTGGCTGGTGGCTGCCGGGTTCCTCGCGGCGGCAGTATGGCTGCTGTGGCGGATGGTTGGCGGAGGGTAAACCGCTGCGTCAAGAGCGGCGGCGCGGGCGGCGGGACGGGCGGCGGGGCGATTTTTTTG
>JAGHDA010000462.1 GCA_021160185.1 Verrucomicrobiota bacterium | reverse complement strand
GCTTTTGGCGGACGCCCGGGCGGTGGCCGAGGCGGGGGCGTTCGCCGCGGTGCTGGAGCTGGTGACGCCGCCGCTTGCCGAGGAGATCACCCGTCTCATTCCCATCCCCACCATCGGCATCGGCTCAGGCGAGGGGTGCGACGGGCAAATCCGGGTTCTTCATGATCTGGTCGGCGCGTTTCCTTGGTTTACCCCCAAGTTTGTCAAGCCGCGCGCGCAAGTCGGGGCGCAGATCCGCGATGTCGCCCGCGCCTGGGCGGAAGAGATCAGGGCCGCAAGCGGCGGGCCTGCGCGTTCAGCCGGTTGAAGGCGCGCCCAGGCTTTCCCGCTCGATAAATTCGGCGCGGATTCGCCGCAGGGAAGGCTTGGCTTCTTCTTCCAGCATGGCGCGCAGCAGCCCGGCGGCTTCATCGGCGGCTTCCCGCCAGGGAATTCGGATTGCGCTCAGCGCCGGCTTCGCAAACTCGGTCCATACCGTCCCGCCGCAGCTTGCCACGCTTACGCCTTTTGAAACCTTCAGTCCTTGGCGCTCCAGCGCTGTCCCCGCTTGTAGGGCCGCCAGATCGTCCACGGCAAGCAGGGCCGAGCACTTCGGCTCGCGGAGGCAAAGACGCTCGGCCGCTCGGGCGATTTCAGCCGGTTCTGGACGCATTTCCTTGGCGGTTTCCTCGCGCGCCGCCAAGCCCGCCGCCTCGGCGGCCCGCCGCGCCGCCGCCGCAAGCGGTTCGGCCATCCACGCGCCGGTTTTCAGAATGCCCAACCGTTGATGCCCCAGCGTGTGAAGCCGCCGCGCCAGAGCTTCCATGGCGTCGTCGAAAACGATTTCTACGAAAGCGGCCCCCGGTCTGGGGTCCGGAATTTCGGCGCTCACCACTGCCAAATGGATCGGTTGCTTGCCGACGAGGTTGCACACGGACTGCAAGGTTTCGGCTCCTCCTGCCGGGGCTAACACAATGCCCTCGACCCGGCGGGAAAGAATGCGGTAGACGGCCTCTCGCTCCTTCTCTGGATCGCCTCGGGAATCCGCGATGAAGAGCTCGAATTTCTCCGCGAAGGCTTTCGCTTCCACTGAGGAAGCCAAGGCCGCGCCGGCGGGTTCGTCTATTCCGGGAACTACGAGGCCCCAGAGTCGGGTTTTGCCGGTTCGCAGGCCCCGAGCCGTCGCGTCAGGCACGTAGCCCAGCTCTTTGGCGGCGGCCAAAACCCGCGCGCGGGTCTTTTCGGAGATGTCGGGCGATTCGCGGAGCACCCGCGAAACTGTCATCACCGAAACGCCTACCCGCTCTGCTATGTCTTTTAATCGAACCATGATCTCACCTGCTTCCCTCGCTCCCTGTTAAAATTCCTAACCCTGTACCCTTAGACGGTTTCTCGGGAAGCATCGTTAGCTGGAAAGTGGCGCCGTTATCTTATTTTTGCAAGGGGGGAGGGCAAAAAGAGAAGAGACGGCCGATCCCGAGAGGAGAAACCGAGAGGGAAGCAAAAGGGTTGGAAGGCGATGAGGGAAGGTTGGTGTTAACCTAAACTTCCCTCCTGCGCTTTCGGCCCGGAAAGCGTCGAGCCCCGCCAATGCATCTTTTCCCGCAGAGTTTTGAAAAAAGATCTGCCCGGGAGACGGACCAGGCTCGCTTGATGGCTGCTTTTCCGGATTACCACAGGCTCCTCGACTTGGAGAGGGACGCCCATCCGGCCGTCGGGGGAAAAGTAGGTTTCCACGCGCCGGGTGAGGAGGCGCACGACGATTTGAGCGTCGAGGCTCACGATTACCGATCGGTTGCTGAGGGTGTGGGGGCAAATCGGAGTCAGCGCGAACACTTCCGCGTTGGGGCTCACCACCGCGCCGCCGGCCGCCAGGGAATACGCCGTCGAGCCGGTGGGAGAGCTTACGATCAACCCGTCGCCCCGGTAGCGCGTGAGGGTATCGCCGTCCACCGTCACTTCCAGTTCGATCAGGCGGGGCGTGGCGCCTCGGCCGATCACGAAATCATTGAGCGCCAACCATCGCGGGTGATCGGGTCGTTCAGGGAGGGACGCTTCGATAAGCCTGCGCCGGTCCACTTCGAATTGTCCGGCGAGCGTCTGCTCGAGCGCGGGACGCGTTTCCTGGGCGCTGCATGCGGTGAGGAAGCCGAGCGTTCCCAGATTGACCCCCAGAATGAGGCAATCCGTTCCTGCGGTTTCCCGGGCGACGCGGAGCATGCTGCCGTCCCCGCCGAAGACCGTGAGCAGATTCGCCCATCGGGCCAGGTCTTGAAGGGAGGGAAATTCAGGGAGGGGCAGGTCGTATTCCCTGCGGGTGGCGGAGTCCGCCGCCGTTTCGCACCCCGCCGCGGATGCGATTGCCGCCGCTTCCCTGAGGAGGGCTCGCTCAGCCGGTTTCTCCGGGTTGACGAACAAGCCGATCCGTTTGATTCGTCGGGCTTTTTCTGCGCTCAAGGCGTTTTTCCTTGTTCCGGAGGAGTCTGAAGCCGCGCCAGAAACTCCTGATTTCCCGCGGGTCCCAGGATGGGCGAGG